>NZ_JBFTHS010000012.1:0-100070 GCF_056394365.1 Lysinibacillus sp. 10T31 | reverse complement strand
TTCCCAGTACTAAAGACCATACTTTTAGTGTTTCAAAAAGTTTAGAGCTACGGTCCGCATCATTTACTAGGTATATCAATATTAATAAAAATCCTGCTCCGATGATATATGCAAATAAATGCTGAAAAGACCCTTTCAAAGAATTACGAACATATGCGAAACCAGTCTTTTTTTCAGGTTTTGTTCCCTCTTTTTTTATGTAGTATAAAAACCTTTCATCAGCCCAACGAACGATACTCTTTCCAAAAGCAATCGACACACCTAAATAGATAGCAGCAATTGCGTGAGACGTAGTTGCATTTTATTGCCTTAAATAAGGCTAGTTGATCTGCTTTTCCTAATTCTCCGACTGCTTCATATACATATCGCCACATTATTGAACGCCTCCTGAAAATGCATTATATTCAACCATATTCAGTATTTTCAAGAGAGCAACAATCTATACGAAAACAGCCTTTGAAAAAGAAGAGATTGCTAGAAAAGCAGCACTAGAAAACTGGAGTGATATGGAAGAACGTCTTTATAATTATCTTGTTATTGAGGAAATTAAAGAAGGCATTCATAGTATTGCTGAAGTTGTTCAATGGTATCAATGGGATCGAGAGAATGACCACGGATGGAAAGAAATCGAAACACCTAAGACTGGATTTTGTAATCACGCGATAGGATAAATCTAATTTCAAAGTTTTTGTATGGATAATATACCTTGGGATTAATGAATGAATGTCTAAATAAATGAAAACCAGGTACTTAAATGTACCTGGTTCATCTTGTGGACAATTTTAAATTTCTTTGGGTTTGTCTAACGCATTCTCATAATATCAATCATTCTCATAATATCATCTGATATAACTAATAAAAACACTAAGACACTAGTGACGATTGCATATTTTTTTGCTTTTGTATCAGCATTATTGAAGGTAACAATAATTGTCTGCAAGCTAAAAAAAACAACTAATGACCATAAGAGTGGTTCAATGATTAAACCAAATAAACCTTCTATTGCCACTAAAATAACCTTCTTTCATTAGTTAAGATAATTAAAATGAAGAATCAACCCAGTAAGAGTCTTTGGCTACTCTTAAATATACATAATCTGTGCGTTGATTTGCTCCTTCTTTTGGTCTTATCTTCGCTTTTATTCCACCGTATGCCGAATATTCTAATGTTTCCTTGTCACGATATACACCTGGTGTACCTATATAATCCCATTCATAAGCACTTACAGAATCGCCGTAAACTCTAGTGAGTTCATCATAAGCTCCTTTATAGGTACAAAAATCCGCCTTAAATCTCAGATCTACAGAAGGTATAAGCGTTCCAGCATACACTGTAACCCCTTTTGCGCAACTATATCCTGTACCGTTACTCCAACTCCCACCAGTGGTACCTTCAGAAAAAGGTGTTATTAAATTGGTATCATCATCGATTGGTGGTTCAATTACATTGCCTTCCTCATCGTAAAAAGTAGCTTCACTGAAATCAATTCCAGTTACTGAACCATTTGAATACGTTGTGATTTGAGAATAAGGAGTTGGATGCTCTGTGCTCAAAATTCGTTTGTTAGGGTTGATCAACCCATTCTTTTCATTTTCCAACGAAACGTTTTCTTCTACAACATCTTGATTACTAAGAGAATCTACGCTTTCCGAGGCAAAAGCGGAAGAGCTCATACCAAAAAAAGATAGACCGAGGGACAAACCTGCTGCGTAAATTAGTTTTTTCATCTCCGACTCCTTTGAATGTTAAATATTACAAATCAATTGTAATATTTAACATTTTACACTCATTTTTTACATTGAGTAAAGTTATAATTTATAAATATTGGAAATACCCAAGGGGCCGAAGTTGTGGAAAGCTTATCATCGGTTATAATGATTGATGATTTCTTCAATGTTAAAAACTTTTTTGCATAATTCTTGTCCATAAATAGTAACTTAATGAGCATTGCCATTAAAGAAAAAAACTAGACTACTTTGTAGCCTAGTGAAAAATTATAGAGATGTAAAAAGTGTATGTAACATTGTATGCTGACAGCAAGCGAATTGTGTCTTATATCAACTCCGATAAAGGATCAAGGAAATGCTTGCGTAGAAATGTTGTGGTGTGCTTAACTAATTATTGGACATATATTTATTACTTCCGGGTTGTTTCTTAATTTCATTCCAGGCTTCAATCGCTTCTTCTCGCCTTTTTCCTTGATTTTTCGGGTCAGAAAAAAAGTCGCGAATGAATTGGTTATATTCGAATTGAGGTGCAATGTTTTTCTTGTACGAAGGGTCTTTCTTTCGTTCTTCTTCCTTATGCCAAGCGTCTACGGCATCGCGATAAGTTTTTCCTACGCTGTTTTTAAAATAATTTTGGATATAGGTAGAAAAATGGAACTTAGGGATAATTGTCTTAAAAAACGCCCTTACATTTTGACTGCAACGGTGGTTTTCCGTAATGACTGTATCAAGGCTTAAATTTATTTCCTGTTCTATCTTCTTCGCTATTGATCTTCTGACAAGCTTTTTAATCTCCCCTGTCTGAAGGAATGTTTCAATCCTATCAGAAATCTCTATTTTAGAACCAGAAGAACTTATTCCGTGTCCTCTACAAAAAGATTGCAGTTCTTCCTTTAACCAATAGAAACCTTTAAAATCTTCTACACTTATATCTTTCGTTAAATTAGGTCTCAAAATTATACCTCCTATTCACTTGTTTTTTTATTATAGAATATTAGTTTTTATTCAACAAAAATTATCTTAATCAAAAAACAACAAAGTTTACGAAAATAGCATAATAAATGAACCTTAGCTAGTTCCCTTAAAGGAGAAACGTACGGGAAAGTAACAAGCTTTGAGAAAACAGTCTTTATTAGTTTTGTTTTGGATAACTTTCAAATATAATATTCGTGTTTTAATCAAATGATGAAGTATCCAGCCGATGGACGAATAGCATTTTTAATATTAAAATACGAATAATCTTTATGGATTTGTGTAAAATAGTTCGTTAATTGTTTTTGGAGGATTTTTCGTAAACAATCGTCTTTAACTATATGTAACCCTTTCAATCTCCTTCTTTTTTGAAGACGTTTGATGGATGAGCCTTAAACAAATATCAGCATATGGCCCTCTTTTCAACATAAGCATTAGTTGATTTGTAGCGTCTCCGCTTCATGTGCTGCTATCACAGATTTGTAGAATGTCCCATAGTCCTTACTTTTGTCAATTCTAATTCCTCTACGGTATTTTGGACATCTTCAAGATCATTAACTAATACTTATAGAGGTTTACTACTATCAGGTGAAGAAACAACTCCTAGCTCTCGGAACATTTCAACTAATCTACCAGAGCGTACATCATCAATTCTAAGTTTTCTTTGAAACTTCGAAATAGAAGCTGTTGGTTCTTTAATAACTGGCTAAAACTTGATATAAATTCTTCTAGGATTTATACGGTTCTCTAAATGAATAATGATATAATATAAGAAATAATTTTATTAAAGAAGGTACGTATATGGAGATACGACAGCTTGAATACTTTATAGAACTGTGTAATGAGCTTCATTTTACAAAGGCTGCCGAAAAATTGAATATTTCTCAACCAACGCTTAGTCATCAAATTAAAGTATTGGAAAATGAACTGGGCATTCCACTATTCGATCGTCTAGGAAAAAAAATAGCGATTACAGATGCAGGTAAAATATTGCTTGAACAATGTACCCATATATTTCGAGCAATAGATAATACAAGCAACCAGATAATTGAACTGAAAGAATTAAAAGCAGGGAAATTAGTAATCGGTACTTTACCTGGTGAATTAACAAATTTAGTATCGGACTATTTGTTAGACTTTCATCTTGACTATCCAGATCTACAAATCTGTATCAATAGCTCGGATGATTTATTAAAACAGTTTAAAGACAATAAAATCGATTTTGCGATTTCCTATAAACAAGAGTACTTCAATTATGAGGAAGAGCAGCTTCAAATAATTCCTTTGTTTACTGAAGAACTCCTATTCGTTGCTCATAACGATCACCCGTTACTAGCATCTGAAAAAATAGCCTTGCAAGATGTTTTAGAGCTTCCGCTTATATTATTTCCTACTATTCATCAATGTAGGAAAGTAATTGATAGTGCGGCTCGCAAAGAAAAGCTTCATGTGAAACCTAAAATAGAGACAGCTAGTGTTCAAGCCATTTTTAAACTAGTTGAACAAAATGTCGGGGCTACAATTATTTCGAAAACACTGTGCCACCTGTATAAAACGAATGCTATTTGCGAGCGAACGATCTATAATCCACCGTTAACGCGAGAAATTGTACTTCTATATAGAAAAGATAAATTCATTAATTTTGCGGCGAAAGCTTTTATTCGGTTAATGGTTGAGGGACTTGAAGAAGCTGGCTTTTCAATTTCGGAAAAGAGTCGACAATTGATTCAATCATTAATCAATAATGCCTAGGCATAATTCCGTGACATCCGCCGGAGGCTTTAACTTATTTCAGCGGATGTTTGCCCGCTGGAAGAAGTTAAAATCTCAATAAACAATATGAAATCCACTAATCACAGTATTACTACAGCTGTGATTAGTGGATTCTATTTTTTTTATGACTAAGCACTATGCCTAGTCATCATTTCTCTATTTTTTCATTGTCTTAGCTTTCGCTAGATGAACATGCCAAGACAGCGCCTCTTCTAATAAATGTGGTGTGTGATGATGACCAGTCTTCTCAACCGCAGCATTATAATATGCCCACAATTGCTGACGATAATCAGGATGTGCACAATTATTAATTAATAGAGGCACCCGTTCTTTTGGTGCTAAACCACGTAAATCGGCTACCCCGAACTCTGTAACTATTACGTCCACATCATGCTCTGTATGATCCACATGAGATACCATAGGGACAATACTTGAGATATTACCACCCTTTGCATAGGATTTTGTGACGAATATTCCTAAACGTGCATTACGGGCGAAATCACCGGATCCTCCAATGCCATTCATCATTTTTGAACCAGAAACATGTGTTGAGTTTACATTTCCATAAATATCAACCTCAAGTGCTGTATTGACGGAAATTAATCCTAATCGGCGAATAATTTCAGGATGATTGGATATTTCTTGAGGTCGTAAAATTAAACAATCTCTATAGTTTTCTAGCTGACTATAAACTTGCTCACCACGTTCCTGTGATAGTGTAATGGACGTACCGGAAGCGGATTTCACTTTTCCTGCATCTATTAATTCAAATACGGCGTCCTGTAACACCTCTGAGTAAATTTCTAAATCCTCAAACTCCGATTCTAAAAACCCATTTAAAACCGCATTTGCTACCGAACCTACGCCTGATTGGATAGGTGCTAATGTTTTTGTTAAACGACCAGCCTTAACTTCATCACGTAAAAAGTTGAGTAAATGCTCGGCCATTTTAGCGGTTTCCTCATCTGGCTGTACAATTGTTGATGGAGCATCTGTTTTTTCAGATAGCACTATGCCACGTACCTTAGTAATATCTAATGGGATACCAATAGTTCCTATTCGCTCCCCTGCACTATTTAAAGGAATTGGACTTCTCTGTCCTTGTACATCAGGAATATAAACATCATGGATTCCCTCTAAAGAGTCTGGATGTGAAATATTTAATTCAATAATAATTTCATTAGCCATTTGCATAATAATTGGAGAGTTTCCTACAGATGTTGTAGGTATCAACAAGCCATCCTCCGTAATTGCAGTAGCTTCAATTATGGCAAAGTCAATCGGTCCTACAATTCCTTGACGAATTAACTCAGCATTATGCGAAACATGTGCATCCGTATACAGTACTTCTCCGTTATTTATCATTCGACGAATAGCCGGATCACCTTGATAAGGTGCTCGTTTACGAATAATACCAGCTTCAGCCATCTGTTGATCTACCTCTGGACCAAGTGAAGCTCCTGTATAAACATCAACTTGGAATTTTTCTTTTTTTGCTTTTTCTACCAGCGCTAGTGGTACTATTTTTGCATCGCCTGCCCTTGTAAAGCCACTCATTCCTAATAACATGCCATCTTTTATCCAAGAAGCCGCTTCTTGAGCTGATATAATTTTATCTTGTAAGGCAACATGACGAATTTTCTTATGTGCTAGTTTTAACATACTATATGAATCCCCTTATCTACTATCAATTTTTATTCAGACCAAGGTGAATGCAAAACGCAGTCACAAAAGTTCTTAGATTTATAATTTGGAATGAACAATGCACAAACATCAGATTTAATATTGCCAAATGTCGTTTCGGGTTTATGCTTGAATCCTTCAAAAAAAGCTGGCAAAATATTTTGTTTAAATTGATTACGTGGGAAAGCGTTTATAATTTCATTTCGCTCTTCATTCGTCAAATCATGATAACCGTCTCCCATTACATCAAGACCTACTCCGGCATATAGCAATGCGACTTCATTTTCTTTATGCTCCGCTACACCGATTGTAGTATGTAGTGCGATGGCATCCCATACAAGTTGTATTGAAGCATCATCAATATGATGGTGTGCTAAAAATTGACGTGCTGCATTTGCACCATCCACCTCAAAGCGTTTATCTAAACTACTAAATTGTTTTGTTAAACCTAAATCATGAAACAGAGCACTTACATATAGGAGTTCTTCATCATATTTTCTCTGAGCTTTTTTACCTTGTAGAGCCCCAAACAAATAAACACGATTTGAATGATTCCAAAGCAATTCAGAACCATACTCTTTTAAAATATCCTGAGCTTCTAATGCCAAACGGCTGTCAGGAATTTGAATACCAGCAATATTTGTCATCAGTATTACCTCCCTTATTTAAAATAACTATTGCTTATTAAGAATTATAAGAATCGCATTTCCATATAGCAATTCTATAATTTCTATAATAACCATAGATTTCTTCTATGATTCTCCCTTCAATTTGTAGTCACCTCCTCAGTAAGTAACACTGTGAGATAAATTAGATTGTCTTAAAATGAAAATAAAAAGATTCTTTTGATGCACACTTTCGGAGTACCGAACGCCATCAAAAGAATTCTTATAAAGAGAGAGTATCCTTTTTTATATAAGGATGCTTTCTTTTATATATTTTTTATATCACTTTAAAAATCATAATTAGATAATCTCTTTACTTCTTTTTTTCATATTGCCACGTGCAGTAAAACATTTTTTTCTTCGCCAACTGAAATAGCACTAGAAACGCTACTTGACTATCAATTCATATCTGATCAATAACTATCTGGTAAGGTTGCCGTTAACACAATCAACCGTTCTTCCCATTTAACCAAACCCACTCAGATAGTAAATTACTAAGACTTTCTGTAAGAAATAACTCACAACAAGAAACCACCTACCTTTTAAATAGTAGATGGTTACTGTTTATTGATATTAAATCTAATCGTTCTTACTTCGTTATTTTCTCACTGTTATCTTGAAAGAACTTCTTCAAATCGTCATCTGTAAATTCAGCTAATGTTTTATAGGTATACCGTGGATTTCGATCCTTATCAATGACGACAGAGCGTACACCTTCAAAGAAATCCTCATGTTTTAAAAAGTTTTTAGCCAAGATTAAATCCGTCGCAAAGCATTCTTCTAATGTTTTATGTTGCGCATCTATAAGCTGCTTTAACGTAATTTTTAACGAAGATGGAGATTTAGACAGCAGTAAATGCTTTGTTTCATGTGAAAATTTACTTGGATCATTGTCTAAAGACTCTACGATTTCTTCCACTGTATAGTTTGAGAAATGCTGATCTATTTTATTTTGAAGGCTGGCGAGTTTACTGTTTCCAAATGTTTTACTTGAATAGGTCTCTATTAATTGCTTTAAAGCTGTGTTTGTTTCCTGTGCATGCCAGTCAGTCTGCTCAACGCGTGCAAGGAATTTGTGTAGATTATCGCTCGTCATATAGCTATCCGCTCCATTGGCAAAGAGTACGTCCGCTGCTTGGATGACAGATGCGGTTAAAGCTAAGTAGTATCCTACATAGCCTGGTGCTTTGTTTAGGAAATAGGCAGCTCCAACATCTGGAAAGAAGCCAATATTCATTTCCGGCATAGCCCATTTTGTCCGTTCAGTAACGATTCGGTGACTAGCCCCATAGGTTAAACCGACTCCACCTCCCATGACAATGCCATCGAGGCAGGCAATAATCGGTTTAGGATAGTGATAGATAGCCATATCTACTTGATATTCATCTTCGAAAAAGACTTCGGCATTTTTTGAAGCTACCTGACTGGAGCGAGCCTCATAGAGTGTTTTAATATCGCCGCCAGCACAAAATCCTTTCTCACCAGCGCCTCTTAGGATGATTAGGTGGATTTGATCATTGGCTTGCCATTCCTTCAATTTATCTCCGATGGGCATTAGCATTTGAGTGGAAAGTGAGTTTAAAGCTTTTGGTCGATTCAGCGTAATGATTGCTGCTCCACCGTCACTGACTGAAAATATTACTTCGTTTTCCATAATTGGATTCCTCCCTTACGAATGTTCAAAGTTTGGCTGTCTTTTTTCAATAAATGCCTGGACGCCTTCTTTAGCATCCTCTGTTAAAAATAACTCAGCAAAACGTGTACGTTCAAGTTCCAATCCTTTTTGAAGATGATCTTTCCCGCCCTGAATTACACATTCAATTGTACGGGATACACTTGTCATACTTTTACCATCAACAAAGGATTGAGCAATAGCTTTTGCAGTTGGCAGAAGTTCCTCTGGCTCCGTCACCAGTTGGACAATGCCTAGCTGTTGTGCCTCGTCAGCACTTAATTGTTTGCTTGTTAAAATTAATTGTAGAGCCTTTGCTTGACTCGTCATTCTGCTAAGTCGTTGTGTACCGCCGAATGTTGGAAGGAGCCCAAGTTTTAATTCTGGTAAGCCAACAATGGCATTACTCGAAGCGATTCTGAAATGGCAGCCTAACGCTAGCTCTAGTCCCCCTCCAAGGGCTGGCCCATTAATGGCAGCAATAACAGGCTTTTTCATGGCCTCAATCTCATCACACAGGGCTTGTCCTGCCTCGGCCATTTGCAATGCTCTTTCCTGTTGCCCAAAGGCAGAAACAAATTCCTTAATATCTGCACCAGCGGCAAAAAATCGGCCGGAGCCTGTAACAATGATGGCGTTCGTTTCTTTGTCCTCTGCTAGCTCTTTGAAAATGAAACGAAGATTTTCAATTGATGCTGATGACAAAGTATTTGCTGGTGGATGGTCTAAATGAACAATCGTGATGGAACCTTCTTTGCTTACATTGGCAAATGTATCGACCATTATCATTTCCTCCTATTTTTAAGAATTAACTAATAGATTTTGGGTTGTTGATGATACTTTTCGCAATCTCTCTTTTCTTCATAAAGAGATTCTGATGTAGCGGGATGTTTAAGTGTTGAATATCATTCAGCCATGTTTTTCGTATTTGCTCATTTGTTTCAGCAGCAGAAATAATGTCAATTGTACTTTCTTCTATTTTACGGTAGCCCTCCTGGCACAAGATATCTGTCATTAAGTGTTTCGTTTTTCCACATGCGCTTTTTTCCGTTCTCAGCAATGAAGATTCCATGACATAAATATCCTTTGCTATATCAGCCAACAGACGCATGTATTCCTGTTCTTGTTCCAGATTAATCTGTGCATCTGCAATGACAGAAATGGCTATTTGCATTAAATACTTGGAAAGCTGGATATATTGATGATTATTTTCTGCAAGTTGATATGCTGCTGGAGCATTATAGGTAGAAGTTGTTTGCGCATACTTCTTATATAACATTTTCGCGATTGTTAAACGATTGATTTCATTCGTTCCTTCAAAAATACGGCTAATTCTCGCGTCACGATACAAACGTTCTACCTCGTAATCCTGCATATAGCCATAACCGCCATGAATTTGTACAGCTTCATCTACAATTTTTCCAAGTGCTTCTGAGCAATTGACTTTATTGAGTGCGCATTCTATAGCGAAATCGGCTATTTTTTGAACCTTTGACTCTTTACTAGCAAACTCAATAACATCATCCATTTCTCCAGCTGTTCGGTATGCAGCACTTTCTGCGCCATAAATTAAGGTCGCCATGTCAGCAAGTTTTTCCTGAATCATTGTAAAATCAACAATTGGCTTTTGAAATTGTTTCCGTTCCTTACCGTAATTCACGGCTAATTGTAGCGCCTGTTTGGACGTTCCGATGTTTGAGAAAGCTAGCTTTAGTCGCGCCATATTCAATATATTCATAGCAACCTTATGGCCATTTCCAACGTCGCCAAGAACATTATCACTTGGTACTGCAACGTCCTCCAAAATAAGGGTAGCCGTCGAAGATCCTTTAATGCCCATCTTTTCTTCTTCTTGCCCAACAGAAACCCCTGTAAAGGTACGTTCTACAATGAAAGCAGTCATTCCTTCGATTGTTTTCGCAAAAACGACAAAAATATCTGCTAGCTGAGCATTGGTAATCCATTGCTTTTCACCGTTTAATACCCATGCAGACCCATCTTCATTCAAAATCGCATTAGTTTTGGGACGTAATGCATCTGAACCAGCATCTGGCTCGGTCAAGGCATAGGCTCCAATCCAATCACCTGAAGCTAGCTTTGGTAAGTACCTCAGCTTTTGTGACTCATTCCCAAAATAGACATAGGGCAATGTGCCGACTCCAGCATGAATATTGTAAGATACGCTAAATGAGCCGCCATAGCCCATTTTTTCTGCAACTAGCCCTGATATTTTTTTATTGAGCTCTAGTCCCCCATAGGCTTCGGGTATCTCGATGGCGAGTAAACCAAGATCACCTGCTTTTTGAAATAATTGTCGAGTGATTTCATATTGATGCTGCTCTATTGATGAAATATTAGGTGAGACATCCTGTTTAATGAACAGCTCTGCCGTTTTCGCTATGAGCTCTTCCTCATCTTGAAAGTCCTCAGGTGTAAAGATCGTCATTTTGTCTTCAAGTTTATCCATGCTAGCCCTCCTTGCAAGAAAGAGGAGAAAAGTAGATTACCTTTCTCCTACTTTATTTCCTCTTTAGATAAGATGGTTTTCGCCAACTCACTATCTAATTCTTCAAATTTGTAATAGGAAATTGTTTCATATAATTCACTTCTAGTTTGCATATCCTCAATAGCTTCTTTCTGAGTCCCTGTGTTTTTTATTAAGTTAAAAACTTGTTCGTACGCTTTTGCTGCGACTCTCATGGATGTAACGGGATAAATAACCATTGAATAGCCCATTTTTTCAAACTCCTTAGCCGTATAATATGGAGTTTGTCCAAATTCAGTCATATTGGCTAATAAAGGAGCATCTAGCTCACTGGCAAATTGTCTAAACTCTTTTTCTGTTTGTAGAGCTTCTGGAAAAATAGCATCCGCCCCGGCTGCTACATAGGCTTTAGCTCTAATGATAGCCTGTTCTAAACCTTCTACAGACCTTGCATCTGTTCGGGCAACAATAACTAAAGTAGGCGCTACTTGTTTAATCATTTTTATTTTTTGTATCATTTCCTCTTGGGAAACGAGTGTTTTACCATTCAAATGACCACATTTTTTTGGAAGATTTTGATCCTCAAGCTGTACAGCAGCCACTCCTGCCTCTGCCATTTCACGAGCTGTACGTGCAACGTTTAATACACCACCAAAGCCAGTATCAATATCTACTAGCATCGGTAAATTAGTAGCTCGGATAATATCGCTAGCTCTCTGAGCAACTTCATTTGAATAAATCATACCTAAATCAGGTAAGCCTCTACTTGCCGTGTAGGCAGCTCCAGAAAGATATAATGCCTCAAAGCCTACATTTTTAGCCATTAAGCCGGCCATAGCATCATGAGCTCCTGGTATTTGTAAAATGGTTGAACGAGTTAAGAGTGCTCGAAACTGTTGTGCCATTTGTTTTTGTGAAACTACTTCGTTCACAATCCACGCCATCTATAAAAACCTCCCAATAATCAATTATGCTTGCACAAAGAACTCTTTTCTGATTCCGTGACATCCGCAGAAAGAAGTTAAACGAATAAATCTACAAATTCATGAACATAGCTATTTTCGACAAGCTCTTTATCAGCACAAATCTGATTAATTTTATTTAATTGTTTTTGAGAATAATGTGTATCAATGTTTTGCTGGAATTTATCAATGATTTGAGGGAATGCTTCCTCACGACGGAATCGGTGTCCTAAAGGATATTCACACTCAACAAGCTCTGATGATGTGCCATCTTTGTAATAAACTTGTACAGCATTGGCAATCGAGCGTTTTTCAGGGTCTAAGTAATCGATTGTATATTGTGCTTTTTCAACGACTACCATTTTATTTCTCAAGTCATCGATATGTGGATCTACGGCCACATCATCTTCATAGTGGTCTGCTGTAATGTCGCCATAGATGAGACCAATAGCTGTAATGTATTGAATACAGTGATCACGATCAGCTGGGTTATTGAGAGGTCCCTCTTTATCGATGATACGCATGGCAGATTCATGTGTAGTAATTTCAATTTTTTCAATTTCATTTAATCGATTTTTCACTTCATGATGTAAATGTACTGCACATTCAGCAGCGGTTTGTGCATGAAATTCGGCTGGATATGAAACCTTGAATAGAACATTTTCCATGACATAAGATGCAAGTGGTCTAGCAAGTTTTAATTCTTGTTTATTAAAGAGAACGTCTTGGAATCCCCAGCCAGGTGCTGATAAGGCAGTTGCATAACCCATTTCGCCCTTCACAGCCATCATGGCTAATTGCACTGCCCTGCTTGTTGCATCTCCAGCAGCCCATGATTTTCTAGAACCAGTATTAGGTGCATGTCGATATGTTCGTAGGCTTGAATTATCAATCCAAGCATTGGACAATGCATTAATAATTTCTTGATGAGAGCCACCTAATGCCTTTGTCACAACAGCTGTTGTCGCAATTTTGACAAACAGAACATGATCTAAACCTACACGATTTAAGCTGTTTTCTAGTGCTAGAATGCCTTGTATTTCATGGGCTTGTATCATCATTTCTAAAACGTCTTTCATTTTAAGAGGCTCTTTACCTTCTGCAATACGTACGCGACTCAAATAATCCGCAACAGCTAAAATGCCACCTAAATTATCTGAAGGATGTCCCCATTCAGCCGCAAGCCAAGTATCGTTATAATCCAACCAACGAATCATACAACCGATATTGAAGGCGCCTCTTACTGGATCAAGAACATAGGAAGTTCCCGGAACACGTGTACCATTAGGGACGACTGTACCTGGTACTACTGGACCAAGAAGTTTCGTACACTCAGGATATTGCAAGGCCAAAATGCCACAACCTAAAGTATCCAATAAAACATAACGTGCTGTTTCGTATGCTTCTTCACTTGTAATCGTTGTATTTAAAACGTAATCGGCTATATCAGTTAGTAATTGATCTGTCTTAGATATTTCATTTGTTTTAATCATCTATATCTTCCTCTCAGGCATAAATTTGATATACTAGTATACTGATGGACATTGTTCAGAATGCCCATCAGCTCTATGGCGAGTTGTTAAAACTTGATTATACCGATAATTCTTCAAGGTTATGACGCTCGCCAATATAATTGACACGAGGTCTAAATAATCTATTATTGTCATGCTGCTCTATCACATGAGCACATAAGCCGATAGTTCGTGAGCCGAAGAAGATTGGCGTATAAATTTCGATCGGCAAACCAAGCATGTAGTACACTGGTGCTGCATAATAATCTAAATTTGGGTACAACCCTTTTTTCTGTACCATTACTTTTTCACCAGCTTCACACATGTGATATAAGCGGTCATCCCCTTGCTCCAAACATAATTTGTACAAAGCCTCTTTCATAATTTGCGCTCTTGGGTCCATCTTTTTCATATATACACGGTGCCCAAAGCCCATAATCTTTTCTTTATTTTGTAGTTTGTTTTCCAGCAATGTTTCAAAGCCTTCAACTGTTTTGGCTTCAAGAAGCATATACATCACCGCCTCGTTTGCCCCGCCATGTAAATTACCTTTCAATGATGCGACAGCCCCAGTTAGAGCACCATACAAATCAGATTGTGTAGAAGCAATAACACGAGCCGTAAACGTAGAATTTGGCATCTCATGCTCACTATATAAAACGAGTGACTGATCAAAGATTCCTTCTTCTAACGCAGTTGGTTTTCTGCCAGTAATCATGTAATAAAAATTTGCACTATAGGAAAGCTGGCTATCAGGCTCCACGATATCTTGACCATTTAATACACGATAGCTATTTGCTACGATGTTGGGCATACCACCTAAAAGTCTATATGCTCTCGTCAAATTCATTTCAGTAGAACGATCGTTGATGTGCTGATCATAGCCTGCTAAAACAGAAATCCCAGTTCTAAGCCCATCCATAGCATGTGTCCCATTAGGCAATAACTTGAAAATTTGAAAAATCTCTTGTGGAACCTGATAATTAGATTTCAACTTGTCCTGTAAATCAGTCCGTTGCTCGATAGTTGGTATTTCTCCATGCAACAATAAGTAAACAATGTCTAAGTACGAATATCTCTGTGATATTTCAATCAAATCATAACCCCTTATTACAATTTGACTTCCTACAGTGTCTAAAAAAGATAGCTTTGTTTCAGCGGCAATGATGCCATCAAGACCTGGTGAATAATTTAACTCCATTCATTACAACCCCTTTGTTTAATTATTCTTGAAAGCGTTACCATTCAAACACGAAAGAACAACAAAAAAACAACTTCTACCCCTTTGAGAAGTTGTTAATCTACAAAAGCATGACAAAGCAAATAAACAGTGAATTTACATGAATTCACAAAGATCATGCAGTAGCTAACACCTCCCTATCCTCGTAGGTCAATTGATGCTTACCTTAGTGGCAGGTCTCCTGACTTATGATCAACGCTACGATAACACCTTCCCATTTTGACAAACAAAACAGTGGCCTTGTTATCGAACTCCTAAATACAGTTGCGGGACAGTGTTGGACTCTCACCAACTTCCCTTTTAATCAAATGGAATCAAAACCATTTGAACCACCAAAATTTAGCATATTCAATTTGTCTTTTTACCTTAACATATAGTTTTCAAAACAATCAATATAGTCGGAATTCAAAAAAACTTGATCATAATAAGCTATTTTTCATTTTTAAAGAACTATTCTATGTTTTTAAGCACTATTTCGTACAAAAAAAGATTGTTAATCAATACCAATGAAGCTATTTTTATTATTTGTGAGTAAAATAGAGGATTCATATTTTGAAAAAGCGAATATATTTTTTAATGAAAAGTATTAGGGGGCGAATATGGGGTATATTTCAGAATTAAGGAAACTTATCGGTAGTAGACCAATTATAAGCATCGGAGCGACAATTCTTGTGATAAACGATGATAAGAAAATTCTCTTTCAACATCGTTCGGATACGTTGGATTGGGGATTACCTGGGGGCTCGATGGAACTAAACGAAACTTTAGAAGAAGTTGCTAGCCGTGAGCTCTATGAAGAAACAGGACTCGTGGCCAATGAATTTGACTTGATTGGTGTTTTTTCGGGACCAGATTATTATTTCCAATATCCAAATGGGGATGAAGTCTATACAGTCATTCATCTTTATGTTGCTAAAAATGTAAGTGGTGTATTGGAGAAAAAGGATGATGAGAGTTTGAACCTTGCATATTTCGGTGAAAATGAGCTCCCAGATAATATGGAAAAGAGAACAAAAAATCTATTAGACAATCTAGAGGATAAATTGTGGGATTTAGGTAGTTCTTTTGCAAGTAAATAAACATTTGCTACGGATCCTACGCCTGATTGGAACGTTGCCGGCATTGATCAACTACATCATCAAAGGGCTTGTTGCTAAAATCCTCAGCCAGCCGTTGGTATGTTTTCTTTATATCTTTTTTTGTCATTTGCGGGAGGTAGCCAATGAGTTCATCAATGCTTATATTAAAATAGGTTGCCAATTGTGGTAGCAGGGTGATATCCGGATAGCTTTGAGCCGTCTCCCATTTGGAAACGGAAGCCTTTGATACACCGACATACTCAGCAAGTTTATCTTGTGTAATACCTTTTTCTTTTCTATTTGCTGAAATAGCTTTTGCAATACTTATTTCTCTCATCATTTTCACTCCCTATACTATTATTAAAATGCATTTTATCGTCAATTCCAATGGAGTTATATTTTATTTTAGTAGAAAAAATCAACCACAAGGCAACAAATCTAGTGATACACAAAATCCATTTCAGCATTTGTAAACACTTTTTGTATATTGCTATAGTGAATATTTTTCAAATGACATAACCAATACAATAACACTATATTCTCTTATCCTACGGTTCGAACAATACTTGAATGGAGTGTAATTTACGGTCTTACTATTTTGTACATATAAATGGTTGATGGGGGTTTTTTAACTACATCCTAAAATTGAAGAAATAATAATGTTCTAATGAATGGTCATTTCAAACAGGGTAAGCTTAACTTAGTTGTAACGACTTAATAAAACTAAAGTTTGTTAAGTTCCACAGTCATTACATATAGATTACCCAGAAAAGTAAAAATACTTGACCAGACAAACCGTCGCCCCAGTATTAAACTGGGGTTTTTTGTTTTTTTCTAATCAAGTATAAGCTTTTCGGAACCGCCATCTGTCATACAAAAAAGATTCTTTTGATTCATACCTCCGGAGTACCGAATGGCATCAAAAGAATCCTTTTATTGTATTTTGTATATACAATTTAAATTATTATAAAGTAAAAGCTAATTTTCTCTGTATTGTAAGCGAGAAAATTAGCTTAATCTTCATAATATCAATCTGTTGGTCGGTGTATTCTAATTATAGTCTAACCTTAACCTCAGTACCGTCCTTAGCTTTGACATCAACTAGCACGATCCCCTTATAATTCTTCAGTTCCTTAACGATAGGCTTTAGCGTTTTTTTGTCTATTAGCGGAAAGGCAAAGTCTACTTTTTTTCTTTCGAAGTGCTTTTTTGTCCATTTGTTTGCACATTGCTGAACAAATTTTGAAGACAAAATTGAAATAGCAATGTTTAGAAAAGCATATGGAACTGGTAGGGTAAACCGAACGTCTTTTGTTTTCACTTTCACATGCATCATAAGCAAATCACTATTCAATGATGACCGAAACGGTATCCCCGTTAGCCGATTTAATATCAACAATTTGGCCATCTAATTCGTTTTCGATTGCTTCTAGAATAAGGTTTATGTCAATATCTTTAACGTATTTTTCCGATTGAGGAATACTCGCTGCGATGCTATGTCCAGCCATTAATACAACCTTGACAAGCTTTAAAGGCAAATTGACTGTAACGTTATCATTTTCGGCAGATACAACACGAACTTTTAAAGTTTTATCTAAATATTTAGTCGGTTTCTCTAAATGGTTTTCTTCTGTTTCTGCTTTCTCTTTTAATACTTGAATCAGTTCTGATGCCTTTTCTGCATCAATCTTACCTTCTTGAACCATTGTTAACACTCTTGAGATTTCCTCTTTCATGATATATTCCTCCTTATTCGTCTTTTAAAAGTTTAATGGCTTCTTCTGCTGTGATTTCGCCATTTTCCAACATAGTGACAATTTTTTTCTCGTCTACTTCATTTTTCTTCTTCTGCACATAGCCAAGGGATGAAATGATGTCTGTTAGCTTGCCTCGAACTGTTGGATACGAAATCCCTAGTTCCTTTTCAACTTCTTTAATATTCCCTCTGCATGTTAAAAATACTTCCACAAAATGAAGCTGATCCTTCGATAAGGATGCCAGCTTAGATAATTCAAACTCATTTTCAATCGTCGTGTGACAATGAGAGCACTGCAACTTGGTAATTTTCAATGTTTTACTGCAGACAGGACAATTTGTGATTACTTTATAAGCCATAATGACATTCCTTTCTTTTAATTGATTTGATTATATAACATAGAATTAAAAATGTGAACAATAAAATTAATTTTTATAAACACTAAAATCAATAATGTTAATTTTTTATTTAATATTATTGATTATCCACATTCTTTGAATAGAAAAACTCCAACTCTTCAGTATGCGATCTGACATAAAACGTGATGCTTATAAAGCATGACAGATGAAAATGTAAGCAAGCTGCATGTCTTTTGAAGTGTTGGATATGCTTTTACAAGATCATATCAAGACTAATAGCTTCAACTAATAGCACAGGTTAGGACAAGTAGAATTGGAACATCATACCATTCTGTTCGTCTTACTATAAAGCTAATTAGATTTTTAAATTAACAAGAAAGGGATAGTGCGTAGTATAAATTTAATCGAGGAGGAAACGGAGAATGAGAATGAATAATATAAACTACGCAATAGTATGTATCGCATATATTGTTATTGCTTACTTAGTTCAAGTATTTTTTAATGATTCGAGTCTTTTGCAGCTTCTTATACTTCCTTTTGTCATTGTGCCTATTTATATGTTCTTATTACTAATAAAATTTAAAATAGAATTCCACAAATACTTACTTTCTATATATTTGGGATTCTTTTGTTCTGTTATTATATATTCCTTTATAATTTTATTCCCATCTCCCCCTAAAGAATTGCCACCGGGTGAGGTTGTTCTTGGCGCAGACGTTGTATTTCTATTTTGGATAGCAACCATACAGTTTTTCATTCTTAGCTTAATAACTGTCATTCTATATTTATTCCACAGACTTTTGAGAAAATATACAAATAATTGTAATAGCAACAATTATTGAGTAAACCCCCAAAATATATAACGGTTTGTCTATTGGATTAAACATCCAAACCAACACTTTAACTTCTTTTCATCCAATTATTCCAATAATTTTTAGTAAAATTGCCCATGATTATTGCAGAAGTTTTACAAAGTTATAAATAAGGTTTCAATTTTGCTGTTTAAGGGCAATCGGTAATATTAATGAAAAATAACTCATGCCTGTTTCATGCTATTCTTACTTTATTCAAAAACAAAAGCTTTTTGAAAGGAGTAAGGTTATTGAAGAAAAAATTATTACTACCCATTTTCGCATCGTTTATGATTTTCACAGGCATGGGTGTTCATGAAGCGAAAGCAGCAACAATAGCAGATATAACAAATACAGCAAAAGCATATATAGGTGTTCCTTATCAATATGGAGGGACAGATATTAAGACAGGTATAGATTGCTCAGCATATACACAAATCGTTTTTTCTAAGTTAGGGATTTCACTACAACGTACATCTACAGCTCAGTATCAGCAAGGTACTTCGATTGCTAAAGATCAGTTGAAGACTGGGGATCTTGTATTCTTTAATACTTCGGGAAGCGGTGTTTCTCATGTTGGCATTTACATAGGTGACAGCAATTTTATTTCAGCTACTACAAGTTCTGGGGTAAAAATCGATAAAATCAATGATCCTTATTATTGGGGATCTCGTTACGTAGGGGCAAAACGCATTGCAAACTTCACTGAAAATGATTTGGGAGAAGTAAAAGGTGATGAAATCGATTTTAGCGTTTATGCATCGCGTGGAGAGGTTGCTCTTAAACTGGCTAAACAATTACATTTAGATACTAGTAACACCAATTCAAGTTTTCCTGATATAACACCATCGTCTAAATATGCGGGTGCTGCGGAAGCACTAAAAAAAATCGGCGTCTTTAGCGGCGATGAAAATGGAAAATTCAATCCAGGTTCTCCAATGACACGTGGTCAATTATCGAAAGTTTTAGTGGAAGCATTCCATTTGAAACAACAAGGAGCAGCAGTACAATTTGATGATGTTTCAAGTACGCATTGGGCTTACAATTATGTATCAATTCTAGCTTCCAATAAAGTTACAGTTGGTAAAGGTGACAATACTTTCGGAGTGAACGACAATGTTACACTTGTACAATTAGATGCCTTCATCCAACGCTTAGCTCAATAACTTCAAGAAAAGGTGTTTCATCTATGGATGAGATGCCTTTTTTCGTTCTTTTGCTTCTAGGCAATATCATTTCACACTTCCACCTACTTCATAATCATTATACGTAAATAAGAGCCAGTACTAATTGTACTGGCTTAAAAATTATTCAGGGTTTTAAATTGTAAATCAGTGTGTGCATTGAGATGTATTTTATGTCATGTGAAAATCTCACCACTCTACTTCTTAACAAATAGAAATCCTTTAAAGTGAGCTATAACACCCAATCACAATGTACAAGTAAGAAAGCTTTTAATTTATTTAATGATCTAAAGCAAATCGACTAATCCGTCTGGAACTAATTTTAATTTATTATCTGTAAAATCGCTAATTGGCTTCCAAAGCAATTTAAAGATTGCACCATTATCTTCTTGTCCGAAAAAAGAAGGTTTTTCATAAAAGGACTTTTCAACAAATTCAGCATCATATACAAAAACTACTTCATGTCCAAGGTCGCCGTTATATGTAAATATGTTTTCAATTGTACCTAAATAGTTTAAGTTCTTTATATTTGCCCCGATTTCTTCAAGTACTTCTCTCTTTATTGCATGAGAACTTGTCTCCCCATATTCAATTCCACCGCCAATTGGCCGATAGTAATGATCTCCCTTTACCTCATCAAAGCCTTCAGAGACAAGTATTAAATTGCCTTTCCTAAATACACAAATAGCTATTGCTCGAATTTGTCCTTTCTTCATCCCATACCTCCATTATCTTCTTCGACTGTGTAAGATTTTTACCTTATTATAACAATTGGATATATAAATGTTATATAACTACCCGCTTCTTTATCGAAAAAAATTAAAATCTTTTATTTTTCATAGTTCTTTCTCGAGGATGCGATGGCAAAATAGCATTGTATAGCTCTAAAGATGCGGGATGCTTGTATGATTCATCTCTCCCAATCTCCTCAACTAGCTGACCGTGCTGCATCACCACGATACGGTCTGACATAAATCGCGTTGCTTGTAAATCATGAGAAATGAAAATATAAGCAAGCTTCATGTCTTTTTGCAGTGTTTGTAGTAACTGAATAATATGCTTCTGCAAAATCATATCAAGACTACTAATGGCTTCATCTAAAACAATCAATTTTGGATTCAAAGCAAGAGCTCTAGCGATGTTGACACGTTGCTGTTGCCCTCCGCTAAGTTGTGAAGGGTTTTTTTGAGCAATTGTACTTTCTAACTCCACGCAGTCTAGTAATTCCCTTACTTTATGTTGTCTCTCTGTTTTACTGAACCGTTCGAAATTAAGGAGAGGTTCTTCTACTATCTCAAAAATCGTCTGCTTCGGATTAAATGAATGATAGCTGTTTTGAAAGACGGCCTGTAAATCTCTACGTATCATTTTTTTTTGCTTACTTGTTGTATCGTAAAGATTCATACCTTGAAATAGAACCTCACCTTTTGTTGGTCGCTCAATTCCTAAAATAATACGCCCTAATGTACTTTTGCCAGAACCACTTTGACCGACGATTCCTAAACATTCACCCTCCTGAAGTGAAAATGTAACATTTTGTAATACAGGAGCTTCCTGTCCTCGTTTGAACAAGAACGGTCTTTGAGCATACTGCATCTCTATATTGTTCACTTCTAGTAGCGTCATATTTTTTCACCTCTAAAACATTATTCTTGATTGTAAAAGTTTTTTTGTATAGGGATGCTGAGGTTCATCAAAAAAATCATAGACATTCGCGTGCTCTATCATTTCGCCTTGATACATCACGGCCACGTCGTCAGCTAGTTCAGCAATAACACCTAGATCATGCGTCACAAGAATAATAGCAGCCTCCGTTTCCGAGCGAATACGATCAAAAAGTGTTAATACTTGTTTTTGATTGACTGTGTCTAGAGCTGTCGTCGGTTCATCTGCAATATATATAGAAGCTTGTATCGCCAATGACAAAGCAATCATCACTCGCTGCAGCATTCCGCCACTTAATTGGAAAGGATAATAGTGCAAAAGCTTCTCTGGATTGGGTAAATTGACTTTATACATAGCATCAAGGGCAATCTGTCTCATTTCTTTTTTAGTCATCACAAAGTGAGCTTTTAATGATTCTCGAAAATGGCTTTCGATTGTTTGAATACGATCAAAAGCTGTAGATGGATTTTGCATAATCATAGACAGATGCCTTCCGCGATACGTTCTCAATTTAGCGGCTGATACATTCAATAAATTTTCTTGTTGGTAGATGATCTGGCCTTGTGTAATCTGCGCCGAAGCCGGTAATGATTGCATGATGGCATGACAAAGCATGGTCTTTCCACTACCACTTTCGCCTATAATCCCTAAAACACGCCCTTTATAGGCTGTCATATTAATAGAGGTTACTATATTTTTCTCACCGATTTTTACCGTTAAGTCTTTCACTTCTAAAACTTTCTCCATAGATACCCCTTTACTGGTCAAGCTTCTTGAAACTACTTGCCAAATGATTCAATAATAGCACAACAAGGACGATGGCAAGTCCAGGATAAAGCATTAATTCAGGATGTTGGCGGATGTATTGTTTTCCTTCATTCACCATCATTCCCCATTCAGGGATGGGGGCCTGCACGCCAAGTCCAATAAAGGAAAAGCCTGCGATTTCTAAAATAACCTTCCCTATATCTAATACAACAATCGTTACGATAGGTGGCAGTAAATTGGGGATATAATGGCGTGCGATTAATTTGATTCCAGAAGTGCCACTGATTCTGGCTGCTTGAATAAAATCTTTTTCGTCCATCCCAATAAATAAACTTCTTATCAATCTTGAATAATAAATAAATTGCGTAAAAATAAGTGCGATTAACACATTTTTTAAACTAGGGCCTAATAAACCTAAAAGTCCAAATGCAAGAACAAGTGTAGGAAAAGCTAATAAAATATCACATATTCGAATAAATAGGAAATCTATCAGGCCTCGTTTTAGTGCTACAAAAGCACCTAGTAAGATAGCTAAAAGAATGGCTACTATTTGAATGACGAGCGCTGATCCTAAAGAATAGCGAATACCTAAAAGCAATCGTGAGAAAACACATCTTCCTAAATGATCTGTACCTAATGGATAGTCCCATGTTGGACCTAAAAATTTCTTTGATATATCGACTGCTAAAGGATCATGGGGCATTAAAATTGGCGCAAACAGTCCCAATAAGCCAATGACCAGCAGTATCGTTAAACTAAATAATCTTTTCATATTTGTACTTTCTTTTCGAAATAGGCTCACTTCAATCTCTCCTGTCCTTCATCATGAGATGAGGATCCAATAGACGATGCAATACATCTGTGCATAAATTTGCAAGAACATAGATGACAGCAATAATCAATACATAGCATTGTACAACTGGGTAATCCCTATTAATAATGGATTCTATTAAATATCTACCAAGTCCTGGCCAGCTAAAAACCTGTTCCACAATTACTGCACCACCTAGTAAATTACCAAGCGTCATACCTAACAAAGTAGTTAACGGTATAACAGCATTTCTCAAAACATGACGTACAAGGATAACAGAGTTTTTTAATCCTCTTAGCTGCGCGTATTGAACATAATGCTGTTGTAATTCTTCAATGATAGCTGAACGGATAAACTGAACGAACAGTCCAATTGTTGGTAAAGCTAATGCGAATGCAGGTAAAACTAAATGAGCTAAAGTGCCTTTTCCGTTTGTTGGGAAGATCCCTAATTTCAAGCTAAATACATATAGTAGTAAAAAACCTAACCAAAATGTTGGAATCGATACACTCAGGATGGTTAAAAGTCTAATTATTTTATCGATGATGGAGTGCTTATACAAAGCACTTATGATTCCTAATGGCATACTTAACCCTAAAATCAACACAAATGCAGCAACAGCTAATTCAATGGTTGCTGGTAATTTAGCAAATAGCTCCTGTGCCACGGGTAATTTACTAACAAAAGATGTACCGAAATCTAAATGCAATACGCCTTTTATCCATAGCAAATATTGAATGAGAAAAGGCTTGTCTGTTCCAAGTTCTTCACGTAATGCTTGAATGGCTTCTGCTGTTGGTGTAACTCTTGCCAATCTAAGTATGACCTCAGCAGGCTCTATTGGAACGAAACGAATAAATATAAAGGTCAAAATGGATACGCCCAATAGTACAAAAGGCAATGTCAAAATTCTTTTTAAACAAAACATCCATGTCGATTCATACATGCTGTCACTTCCTACTCAATCCTATGATAAAGAGAGAGCTGTCTTTAATAGACATACTCTCTCTTTTACAGTTATTTTTCTTTATCCATTTGTGCATATGGAATATCATATTCAGATGCACGTGGAGCAAAATCCTTCATATATGGCTGATAAATCACGTTATTTGTTTCATAAGATATAGGATAGAATAGTGCTTGGTCATGGAACTCTGTTAAAATATCCGTATAAAGTTGCACTCGCTCTTTTTCATCTGTACCTACTAATAATTGATGAATGTTATTATCGATTTCTTTGGCATTTGGTAAGCCTAATTTTGCTTCATAGACACCATTAGCGTTTGGTGTCGCTGATTCATTAGCAAAGCTATGTGGGTCTGTTGGTGGTCCATTTGTCCGCCAGAAATTAATATCAACCTGATCATCCATTAATTTTTGCAGACCTACCATCACATCTGCGCCTTCTAAATTCAACTGTACCCCTATTTTTGCAAGTTCACCTTGCATTAGTTCCGCCATTGGTTTTTGAATCGCATCTGTTGCAATGTAGATTAAATCTAATGTTAGTGGCTGTCCGTTTTTAGAGCGAATTTTATCACCCTTCTGTAGCGTCCATCCCGCTTCATCTAGCAATTGCTGCGCTTTTTTCGGATTATATAAAATTGGAGCTAAATCAATATTTGCATAAGGAACAGCATCCCAAAATAGTGTATTGGCCACTTTTTCAGTACCATGTGTAATACTGTCAACCATTTGCTCCTTATTGATTGCATATTGAATCGCTTGACGTACCTTTAATTCTGCTAACGGACCTGACTGTGTATTAAACAGTAACGCACGCGTAGACAAAGGTTCAGACGTAGCCGTTTTATATTTCCCACTATCTTTTAAAAACGTATAGTTATCTAAACTAATGATGCCACGACCATATATTAAATCTAATTCTTCGTTTTCAAAGGCCAACGAAATAGATTCTGAATCAGGGATAATTTTTACTTTTATTTGTTCTACAAGAGGTTTTTCCCCCCAGTAATTTTCGTTGCGACTAAATAAAGCGTACTCATCCTTTTTGTAATCTGTTAATACCCATGGGCCTGTCCCAATAGGCGCTTTAATTGAATCTTGCGTCGCATCACCTTTAGGGAATCCATTATCCCCTAAAAAACGGAAAGGTCTAACAAAGGCAAGTTCGTTTAACACAGGATAATAAGGTTCATCCAATTGCAAACGAATTGTAAAGTCATCCACTTTCACAACCTCTTTAATATGATTGACCATACCCATCCAAGAATGCATATCACGATCAGCTAAAACTGCATGAAAGTTACGAATCACATTGTCTGCATTAAAAGCCGTTCCGTCAGAATATTTGACATCTTTTCTCAAATGGAAAACATAAGAAGTTTTATCCTTTGAGATGTCCCAACTTTCTGCTAGTTTCGGCGTAATTGTTCCATCATCGTTATATTCAACCAATGATTCATAGACCATTGCTTGGGCTGTCATTTGATTTGGTAAATATGTATGGGGATTTAATGGACCTACATCTAATGGCCATCCAATCGTAATCATTTTTTCGTCTGTCTGTTGTTTCGATGCTGGCTCTCCCTTTTCAGTACTTGTACAGCCAGTAAGTAGACTGAACATCAAAACAAGCATGAAAGGAAGTAAATACTTTGTCAATCTCATTTTCTGTCTCCTATCTCTGTTCGTGTTACAAATGTAGATGGTGAGAAGGCATAAAAAAACCTTATTCTATAAAAGAATAAGGACAGAATAACTTACTGTTAGCAAGCACCCATCCATCTCCCTATCTTTCGTAGATCATCAATGAATCTCCTTACAAGCAGGCATTCTGGCTCATGAATCAATATTTTGCTTCACCTTCCCAAGTAATAACTCAGTGGCAATTGAAACAAAACTCCTCATTTACAGCTGCGGGACAGCATGGGATTTACACCCATTTTCCTTTTAATTGAATGAAAGCTTATTTCATTCAAACTTGTAATGATTGCTATGAAATTAGTAATAAACATAACATGCTCTAATGTTCACGTCAATTTTATTTTCTGAATATAATAAAAACCTCGAAATAATGACTAACATAAAAAGGCCAGGTAGCTTAACCCTGGCCTTGTATAACTTCTTTTTATTCGGAGAGAAGATATAGTGGATATAACAATTCTTTCGTTAACTCAGTGTTGATTGCTTTACTTCCTGGCGTAATATTTTAGTAGCTGTCACCATATTTGCTAGCGCCTTAATCGTTTCTGCTTCTTTTCTCGTTTTTAAGCCACAATCTGGATTTACCCAAAATTGATTACTTTCAAGAACCTGTAAACTGTCTCGCATAATTTCTAGCATTTCTTCCTCGTTTGGCACATGCGGACTATGAATATCATATACCCCTAAACCAATTCCTTTTTTATATGGATGAACTTGAAGTGAAGCGATAAGCTCCCCATGGCTACGAGATGTTTCAATTGAAATAACATCTGCATCAAGTGAACTAATTGGTTCTATGAAATCGTTAAATTCACAGTAACACATATGTGTATGGATTTGTGTTTCATCTTTGACACTAGATGTAGCAAGTTTGAAGGAATTGACAGCCCACTCCAAGTAAGCTCCCCATCCTTCTTTGCGAAGCGGTAAACCTTCTCGTAGTGCTGGTTCATCAACTTGAATGATGGAAATGCCTGCGCCTTCGAGGGCTTCAACCTCTTTGCGAAGTGCTAATGCAATTTGAAAAGCTACATCTTTTCGTGAAATATCGTCTCGCACAAAGGACCAATTTAAAATTGTCACTGGCCCCGTAAGCATCCCCTTCACAAAACGATTTGTTAAACTTTGAGCGTACACGGACTCCTTCACGGTTATTGGTGATGCCCATGAGACATCTCCATAAATGATAGGAGGCTTTACACAACGAGATCCATATGATACTACCCATGCTTTTTTCGTAAATGCAAAACCGGTAAGTTTTTCACCGAAATACTCTACCATATCAGTACGCTCAAATTCACCATGAACTAGTACATCGATATCTAGTTCTTCTTGAATATTAATCCAACGCTTTGTTTCATGCTCTATAAATGCTTCGTATTCTTCATTCGATAATTGTTTCTTTCTCCAAACATTACGATTCCTTTTGACCTCATCAGATTGAGGGAAACTTCCAATTGTAGTCGTTGGAAATAGTGGTAATCCTAATGCTTGCTGTTGAATCTTTTGACGTTGATAAAAATCGCTGTGTCGTTCGAAATCTTGAATTGTCACGGTTTGAACTGCTTGATGAATCCTATTGTTTTGACGGATTGGATGATTTTTCAGAGCTTCAATCGCCATCATACTTTCTGACAAATTATGATTTAAGATAACATCTTTTTCTCGTCTAAATTTAGTTATATCGACAATTTCTACGATTTTTTCATCTGCGAAAGCAAGTGCTTGCTTTAGAACAGGATCGATTTCATTTTCAAGAGAGGTTGTTATTGGTACGTGTTGTAAATTACTAGAAGGTTGAATCCATAGCTCTACGGCATTACTTAGGTTTTCGATTGCTTGAATCGTAGAGTTGAGCTCCGCAAGATTTGCACGCCAAATATCACGACCATTTACACCTCCAATTGCCAATACTTTTTCACTAGGGAAACCAAACTGACGAAGCGATTCCATATTTCCTTTATAGCCATGAACGAAATCTAAGCCAAAACCTTGAACAGGCAGTGTGATCAATGTTTCGTATGAACATAATGCTTCAAAATATGTTTGTAGCATAATTTTAGCCTCTGGTACGGCTACAGTTAACTGGGAGTATATTTCTTGCACAAGCTTAATGTCTGCTGTATCAAGTGTCGTGACAAGGGACGGTTCTTCTAATTGAATCCAATTAGCACCTGCATCCACTAACTCTTTTAATACCTGAGAATAGAGCGGTAGTAAGGATAATAAATATTCAACCTGCGTTAATTTGCTGTAACCTTTCGTTAGCTTGCAAAATGTATAAGGTCCAATCAATGTAGGCTTTGCAATAATACCGAAAGCTTCCTTAGCCTCTAAAAAATCGGCTAACACTTTATTTTCAGTTACATGCAAGGTTTGTCCCTCATACTCAGGAACAATATAATGATAATTTGTATTAAACCATTTTGTCATCTCACTCGCTACCGCTGTCTTGTTCCCTCTTGCTACACTGTAGTAGGTATGTAAATCTACCTTTCCTCCTTGCCAGTTAAAGCGTTTAGGTATTAGACCAAACATAACGGCAGTATCCAACATTCTATCGTAATAGGTGAAGTCTCCAACTGTTACCATATCTATCCCAAGTTGTAGCTGCTTTTCTATCCTAGATAAACGTATTTTCTTTAATTTTACCTGAATGTCCTCTTCAGATAGATCATTTCGCCAAAATGTTTCTAATACTTTTTTCCATTCCCGATCTTCTCCAATGTATGGATAGCCAATTATTGTACTAGTATAGTTCATGTCAATCTCCCTTTCATAAAAAAATAAAAAGCCATTCTCCTTTTTGGAAAATGGCTGCTACATGTAAAAAATTTAATGAAAAACAATACGAAAAAAGTGACTTTCGCATGAATTATTCTTCGTCGCACAGTGCCTGTAGGGTCACATTTCACCACCTATTTCCACGTAGGTATTTGGTGTGTACTAGAAATTGGCAGGTCTCCTGGCTTTTCATCAATACGCCTCACAGCCTTCCCGGTTCCCCAGTGGCATTTGTGATTTGCTCCGAATTACAGTTGCGGGACAGCATCGGATTTGCACCGACTTCCCTTTTAAGCCAAACTTTCATTTGGCACCAATTCTTACACAATATTCAATTATGGTCTTACTATAACATATATTTCAGAATAGTAGAAATTATTTTCTGACAAATATTAAACTACTTACATTCTTATTGTTAAATCTATATTATATCCGGAGCCCCATGAAAGAGGTTTGCTTCACCGCCCACTTATCCCGGAAACTTAATGTTATCCCTCGGCTTAAGTTGGGGCCAAGTTTGTACAGCAAAGTACGCATGCCGCTCAGATAGGAATTGTCAACATTAGACATTCTCACAAAGATCTTGCGGATAAAACCAGGCATCTTTTTTAATGATTCAATGCTCCTGGCTGACTTGAGATAGCTCAAATGATACGCCTGTTCATCAATACTTGCGTTAAATAGGGGATGAGTAATATCCAGGATCGGCAATTGAATTTCATTTTCGAAAACTGTATAGAGAATCCGCTGATTTTCATTAGCGCTCATGGTTTTCAACTCCACCTCACTTGAACGATGAATTTTGGTCTCACTATAAACCAAAGCTTGCGTATATATGCGCCATTTCTCAAAAATAGCTCCTGTTCTGCTGAAAATCATCTTTTTGAACAGACCTTGTAATGTGATAGTTATAAATCAACATTAATTTGAAACCATCCTGTTTCATCAGGAAAGTCCCTTCTGGATAAATTTCGGCCAGAAATCAATTGGCGATATGCAGTAATAGTACCATCGTGTGAAACTATATAAATCTTATCCTTTTTTAACAGCTTTAAATTTGCAATAAATTCTTGTGCAATGTTATTGAAATGACTATCAGGCAAAGTATTAATACCGGTAGACCACAAATCATAAGGTACATTCATATCCATTTCCAGGTTCGGGTAATCTTTTTTGATTGTTTCTAAGTTAATGATTTTATCACAAGGCAATGTTTTTCCATTTGGGCGGAAAGGGAATATTCGTGGGGATACCAATGGGCTTACTATCTTACGACAATCAACATTCAAAGTCCAAATTAATGTAGTTTCCAGCGTTCTTCTAAGAGGACTAATAAATATTATATCTTCATCCGTTAAAAGAAACTTTTTCCTTAACAACTTCGCTTGACTTATGCCTTTTGCTGTTAATGAAGGATTTTTTATATGCAAGCTATTTGGTATGGCTAATGTGTGTTCACCTTGGCCATGACGAATAAATATCAACTCCACTTTATCACCACTCTTCTTCTTAACAAATAGAAAAGCGTTATTTAGAAAATAAATCGATCAAAATAACGCTTTCTTTTTGATTACATATAATCCCAGACAGACCAAGCAGCCTCTATGTGATTACCTGATGGGTCGGTAAAGACAAAGTATTTAGCATTTTCTCCACGCATAATTATCTCGGTAACTTCTACACCATTTTTCTTTAATGATTGATGTGTATATTCAAGATCTGGACAATTCAACGTAAACGTTTGATACAGGCGACCATCGCGTAAAAAATCTACTGTTGTATGATCAATTGTTTCTACAAGGAGTAATACAACATTTCCTTCTGGCGTTGTTACTACCGCTACAAAGCCAATATCATCCTGAAACTTGGGTGTTTTCAGCTTAAATCCAAGCTTATGTTGGTACCATTCAATTGTTTCATCGATATTATTAGCCGGTAAATAGAGATAGCCAATTTTACTGAATAACGACTTTTGTTCTTGAGTAATTTCCAATTCCCTCACTCCTGAATTTTATAGGTTGGTTAATAGTATTCTTCATAATCCAATATATCCCTTTTTGTCATTGGAATAATTGCTTCACAAATGTTTTTTACTAATGACGCAGAATATTTGATTACGGTTTGGAAACAATACACCTAAAAAAGGGCTTGAGAAAATGAAAAGAATTGTTTTTGTTGTCTTACTTTTATTAGTTCCAATTGATACTATTGAGATAGTATCTGCTAGTTCTCTACAATTAACTAAAGAAACATTTGAAGCCGATGAACAGCAAGAATTATCAATAAAGCAAGCGATTGAATTAGCAAACCCCTCAGCATTGAAATGGAATGAAAATGCTCAATTAATAGATGCAATAAATATTGATTTAGATAAGCCTGGGAAGTCAATTGGAAGTAACGGCAAAAGAAAGCATTGGAATATTTTATTTGGAGTGCCAGAAACTAATAAGGCTTTTTTAGTAACCATTCATGACGGAAAAATAGATTATACAAATGATTTAACGAGGGATGGTACTTCTTCTTACCCTAAAAAAGAGTTTATACAAACGAATGATATTAAGTATGATTCACCAGAGTTGCTTCAAAAAGCATTGAAAATGGGCAATATTTATCCTGGTAAAGATTGGGCTAAAGGGTATAATTTTATGCTAATTAAAGATACAGAGAGGAATGTACCCCTTTTATTAGTAATAGGTTGGAATAGTGACCAAACAAAAATGGAAGCAGCGGGCTTTAATGCATCAACAGGAGAATACATTAAACCTAATTAAGTTTAGTTTCATTCCTTATTTTTAACTAACGCGTACTTTAGTGAAATTAGGAGGATCGACATAATCAATCATTCTTATATTATTCTCTGACTTTTTATATTTAGCTTTTTATCATCATATTTCAGGGTCACTTTTACATCAGTGATCTTTTTTATTTTTTTAAAAATTTTAATTTGATGAGTAGTTAAATATCGCAATTCCTTTTAACAACTATTCATATTATAGATTGTAGAAAGGAGGTAATTACTATGTCTGAATACTGCGGAAATGGCGGCGGCTATGGTACTGGTTCAGCATTTGCGCTAATCGTTGTTCTATTCATTCTATTGATTATTGTCGGCACTAGCTTTATCGGATTCTACTAATATCCAATACCGCCACCTATCCCATAATTATTAGGATAATATAAAGTTATCCTTTCCCTTCAAATATATACTAAGGGTCACAATCCTCCGGTGACCCTTTTAATATTTTCTTAAATCAAAGTATATAATTAAGTCGCATCTGGCTAGGTACTGAGTATCGTTTTTGAGATAGTAAAAAACAATACTAGCAACTATTGTGTTTTATTTAATTAGTGACCTGTTCAGCTGATGGTGAAATTGCCGTTCAACAACATAAATACGAATAATATAATTTATGTAAATATATTCGTTAATGACACTTATGACGAAAATACCTTATTGCTACTAAACTACATATCAAAATAAACACATTCTTTGCATACAGACAAAAAAATAACATGAGATCCCACCTCAAATAGATAGAGGATGCCCATGTTATTCTCTGTATTTAAAGTTTTTATTCCGCTATATACAACTACACTCTTCTGCACTTATCTGTATGATTTAGTTATTGATCTAGTTCTAATGGCAAAAAAGCATATTCTTCATTTCTAATAATGTCACATTTACGAACTGGAATAGGTTGTTTGAAAATTGGCCCATCTAATACTGTAGTATGGAATTCTCCACCTTCTCCGCAAGGGTCAACACCTCGAGCTTCAAGCTCCTTTATGTATTCATGGGTTAACGTCCGCCCTAGATCTTCCTCGCGCATGCCCAAAGATAAATTAACCGTTACAATGATTGTGACAAATCCTAGGTTTATGAACTCTTCAACTGCTTCACGATGATCCATTTCCCATAAAGGCATGCCTAGTTTTAATCCAGCATTCTTCGTAACCTTGTCATGCCAGCAGCCATGTTCAGGCATATCTAAGTCTCCTGTTACTAACACTTCTGCCCCTTGATTTTTAGCTTTTTCTAAAAGGCGCATAAATACTTTTTCATATTCTGTCCAGCTTGCTGCTGCAGTATAAACAGGTAAGCCAATAGATTTAGCTTGAGCACGTATGAGTTCCGGAGGCATTCCATGGGATCTGGAACGTTCCCCTTCTTCCTCCAGCATGACGATTAATCCAAGTGCTTCTCCAACCTTCATTGCTTTATATAAAGCTAAGACACTATCCTTTCCTCCGCTAAAAGAAGCTATAAATTTATGCCCTCGAGCATTATTTTTCCAATCCATTAATTGTGCCATGCATATCTTTCCCCTTTAATTTCTAATGACTTTTTTAAGCTCCTCCTCAGAATATCATAAAAACTCATTTGCAATTTTATTATTGCAAATGAGTCTATTAGAAGTAGCATTCCAATACCGCTTGATTTAATTATTTTGCTCAAGTCTTTGGTAAATTGCCATCATATCTCGTTTATTCAACTCACGAATACGGTTGAAAATTGGAATATCTGCAACAGCTTCCGAGAGTAAGCTATCATCCACAACGTCGCTTACTTTGCCAGTTAGCCATGTTTGCACGTCTACGCCTTCGACAATTTCCTTACGTCCTTCATCGTTGATGCCACTTGCAGAGCAACTAACACATGGTACGGATAATTTATAGACGCCATCATGGAGATTGTCTTCTGAAATGACTTTCTTCCCATTACAGAATGGACATTTATGACTTGCTTTAATTTTATTAATTTGTGTCACAATTTTTTTGTAGCCAAATGCTTCATAGACGTATGTTAATTTTTTGTATTTCCCATTAGTGAAATATTGATCAATAATGGTTTCTCTCGTTTCGTCAATGTTGGCAAAATCGCAAATTGTAATTAGATTTTTGCTACTTATTACTTCGATATTGTCTTTAATTTTGTCCCAGAAAGGTAAAACATTATTTAGTACTATTTCATAACCGGCAAAGCTTGCTAGATCTAATTCAAGCATTTTCAAAGATACTTGTGTTTCTCTAGGAAGTAAGGAGACATCTTCCGTAAGAGTCATATCGCCGCCTACAATAGATTTTAGTTTTTCAAGCTCTGGTAAGTTCCCTACCGTTTTTATGACCTGATCGATTGGTTGATGAATAAGCTCGCGAATATCAGTGTCTCCAAATGTTAGTTTTTTCTTATGGTTAAGCACGGCTCCTTGACAAATTGGACAGGCAATCATTTCTTTTGATTCTTTCATTTGCTCTTTAATAATTGATTTCGAAATAACGATATAACGTCCAAGGATAAAATTAAAACCTTCCCATTTTTTTGAGGACTTACTTGCTTTATCATAAAATGATTTTTCCCAATAACCATATAGGAAGGTATGTCTTTCTTCATCTGACATCTCATTGTAGCTTTTACTAATATCTTGACCCAGTTCATTCTTGATCTCATCAAAAAGGAATTGCAATTTCGGATATTGATAGTATTTTAATACTTCCATCACGTCTGGATGTAATAAGCCATCCCAGAATGGCACTGTTTTGTCTTGTATAACTATATCGAAATCAAATTTTTCAATTTGCAGGCGACCAGAACAGCTAGGGCAATGATTTTCCTGACTAAAGAAATCGAAGCTTCTTGTATCTTTATTCGTCGGATGTGCAGCCACAATATGGTTGATCAGGCCACCAATTTCATATAAAAAACTATACTGACTATACAAGTGTCTTTCTAAATCAATGGCAACGACGGGTGCGATTGTTGCGGATTCATATTCACCATAAATTAATCGAGCCATAGATGATAAGCTTTTTAAAATACCGCCTTTATAAATGTTTTCAGCATTTTTAAAAAAGCTAATATGATTTTCTTCTAAGTATTGAATGCCTTTTTTTGAATTTAGTGTTGAAGATATATGCAATGAAGCATCACTACTTGTATTGTTATGTTCGCTAAAATAATCATCATGACTGACAACATCAAGATGTCGCACAGGTTCCTGCAGTCTTTCTCCAAAATCAACGATAAAATCAGAGCTGTCTATCATATAGGCATTATGTTCAATCATTATAATAGAGACGGATTCATCTTGTAGAATGTCCCTGACACTATCAATGAATTGGTTTAAAATATTTTGCGATAAACCTTTTGATGGCTCATCAAAAATAAACAGTGTATGAGGATTTCTTGAATTCGAAAATAGCTCAGAAACTAAATGAACACATTGAAATTCACCTGTCGATAAAGATTGTGTTTTTCTTTCCAACGTTAAATAACCAAGCCCAAGTTTGATTAGTAAACTTAAGCGTTTATGAGCGATATCTTCATGTGGAAGCTCCTCAATAATGTCTTCAATAGAACGTTGGAAAATATCGTCAATGTTGTCACTGTATTTCGTCATTTTTCGTTTAATATCAAGAAACGTTGCAACAGTCGATCGGCTAGTAATCGATTGGTTGCGATCTTGTCCTACCATGACCAGTTTATCTTTTGGATATCGTTTTAAGAAATCCTTAGAGATACACTCATTGACAAGGGTCGATTTCCCGCAGCCAGACTCACCTGTAACGGTTACTAGTCTATTTTTAGGAATGTGAATGTCAGCCATTTCAATATTACGACAGTAAAGATCATGAAATTGATAAAAGTCTGTAGGTATTGCCTGATTTCGTTCCCAATGGATTGGCTCTGGACGTGGTGATTCTTCGACGATTCTGCCGCCGTATTTCCCACTACCTGGTCCGAAGAATAGTTGCTCATCAGCTGTATCGAGCACCGTATCAGAATGGTCAATAAGCCAAATTTGATTTTTATAGCCCAATTGTTTAATCTGTTCCAAAATTTTCAACAAGGTTTGGTGGTCAAGACCAACAGAAATTTCATCAATAATAATCACGGTATTTTCACTAGCGGCCATAAATTCTGCCAAGTACAGTCGAGTTAATTCTCCTCCAGACAACGTACCCATGATCCGATTTATAGTTAAGTAACCAATGTTCATATCGATAATATTTTTAAGAATATGTTGTCTCTCTTCACTAATATTTAATTCCTCTGAAAGGGAGTAAATCGCCTCAATACTTAAATTGTTAATATCCGAAATACTAAGTGGTTGATTCCATATTTCTAGTTTATACTGCTCAACTTCCGGACTATATCGCTTGCCCTCACACTTTTTGCATTCGACATTTTTAGTTGTTCCACGTCCTTTACATGCAGGACACCAGCCTAATGCATTATTAAAGGAAAAAACCTCTGGCGAAAGATCAAACTTATCTGCAAGCTTTTCACGAACCTCTTTAAAAACGCCTGTATGGGTACCAACCGTTGAACGTGGATTAGTAGAAATTGATGATTTCCCGAGAAAAAGGACTAAAGGCATCTCTTCCATCTTAATGGCACTGAAATTCGTTTCCATAATATTAGGAAACAAATACTGATATTCAGCCTTTGGCAATAAAGAAACAAGACGCTTCTTAGATTCTTCACCAATTGTTTGACAAAATGTAGTTTTACCAGAGCCAGACAATCCAGCAATGCCTATAGATTGATCTTCCGGCAAGCCGACATCTAAACGATTTATATTGTTAGCAATTAATTGATTTATTTTCATCGGATATTCTCTCCATTTCATCTAGTAATGTCATGTTAGCATAACTACAACTGGATTTGTTATGTTTATGACATGCCATTAATTATGCCTCGGCATAATTGTAGCTGACGCTTTGCTTTCGCTACAGAAAACATTTGCCGCTGTCGCTACGCTTTCGCGCAGATAAACAATGCGTCCGGAATCGGCCAGAGGCTTTAACTTCTTTCAGCCTTTGCTGAAAGAAGTTAAAGAATGACGCTTTCCGTGTTTCGGAAGCGTCCAATTGTTGATGAACAGTTTATTTTATTCATTTCCTATTTGATACCTGCTTTTGATCTTGAAAAGCAGGTATCATGATGAAGAAATCATTTTTTTACAGTTCTGCTAACACTTTTTCGAGCTGATTACCATTGTTAATCCATGCGTATTTAGCTCCTTCGATTGCTCCTTGGCGAGCTTTCGTTGTTTCACTGAATCCACTTTGATCAAAATGTAAATGTGTAGTTCCATCAGAACCTTCTGTCAACGTCCATGTCACAGTAGTAGTTTCTCCGGCACTTGCCCAAGTGTAAGATAATGTATGAGGTTCTTCCACTTTAAGTACCTCGCAATTGACAATTCCATCCCACCATTCATTTGGCTCAGCTCGGAATTGGAATTTATGTCCTACGATCGGTTTAAAGTCATTTTTCCATATCCATTTTGCAAGAGTGTCTGAATCCGTTAATGCGTTCCAAACTTTCTCAATTGAACTTGTAAATTGATAATCTAAAGATACATCTGCTGTCATTTTTCTTCCTCCAATAAAAGATTTAATATAGCCATTCTTTCTTTCCAGAATCCTTCGTAATACGATATCCAATCTTGAATTTCCTTCAACGGACCGGCATTCAACCGATACCTCGTTTCTCTACCAACCCTTCGAGCAATTACGAGATCGGCATCTTTTAGGATAGCCAAATGCTTAGAAACTGCTGTGCGACCCATTTGAAATTGAGACGTTAATTCGTGAAGAGGTAATTCTTCCGCATCTGCCAACAAGCGTATTAATTGGCGCCTTGTTGGATCAGCAATAGCAGCATAAACATCACGCTCTTGAGTCTTGTCGCTCAAAATCCCCCTCCCCCTTATGAATTGGACACTAAATGGTGTCCCAATTATATGACACCATCTAGTTTCCAATCAATTTTTTATTTTGAGATATTTGCATTCGTTTTATTCTTCTATCATTAATACGAATAAAATTTGCTGAGCTTGTCCTCCACCGCGTACTTGTATTCAGGATGCTTTTTAAGTAAATCTAATGTATTAAATTCAAATCTTAAAAATAAGCTTGGACATATCAGTACTTCTTTGGATTGCTTGCTTTTGTTTTATACCCCTGTCCAAACTACCTCTACTTGAAAAAGAAGTATCCACTTTGACGTCCGCGTTTATGGACATGAAAGTAGATACTTCTTTTCCTTTATTATAGCCTTTATTCAGTTTGGTATTGTTTCCCTTTTCCACTTCTAGTATGCCTGCTGCATTTCCGCAAGAATGCTACAAGAAGTATATTATATCTCTTCTTTCACTCTTTTATAGATGGTACAACTTTATTTCAAATCTACATCATTTCTTTTTTAATATTCTCTGTTTTAGATTTCTTCTTTTCAAATTAAGATCTAGCTTTCATGAGAAATATTAAATACCTCAAAATTTTCGTCAAAGTATACAACCAAAAGCTCGTCACTATAATTTTCATCCAGAGAAAAATCAAAAACACAGTCGAGCTGATGCTGTTGATTCGCACTAATCCGAATACATCTCGGTTGCAACACATCAATCAATGCTTCGTTTGTTATTTCCTCAACAGCTACCATACTGAGAGTCTCTAACATATATTTTTGATAATCTTCATCTTCATCAATTACTTCCGTCACATATTGAATAAAATAAGTAATCACTGTATCGGTATGACAATTTGCTAAAAGTGTAGACTTTGCTTTTTGATACAGTTCAGGAATATGCTCAAGAAATTTCTGTACAATTGCTTGATTGTCATCATTTAAAAAGCCCTCAAAAATATCAAGGCTTGTTTCAATCTCATTACCAACCAGTGTAATTGTAAAATCTTCAAGAAGCCCTTTATCAACAGGCACGTCTAATTCTCCAAATAATGTAGTGTGAAATTGATAATTTTTCAATGGAATCATCTTCTCTCCCTATAAAATAGAAAAATTTGCAGCCATCCATTGCGAATCGAACAGCTCGTCATCTCGTTACTCTAAATACTGGTCAATCGTGCTATAATCCGTCTATTTCTTGTTGACTTCAATTTAAAACGCAAGTAAATCATCATACATTGTCTGCTGTGTTTCCGTTAATTGTCCATCAGAATTCATGATAGCAAAACGCTTCAATGCTAAAAGTGCATTCTTCTTCAAGGCTGAATCTAGTTTCCCAGTAATTTTAATTTGACCAAAGGCCGTTGCATAGGTAATCATGTCACTTTGCATCATATCCATTTCATGCTCTTTTGCCATATCACGCACAGCTTTTTCATCCAATGTGTCAACTGATATATAGTGCATTCCCCATATATTCTCTATTAAATGCTTCGGGAAAGTAGCAAAGTCAATGATGCGCTTCTTTCTTATGACTTCTTCCATTTCATAAAGTGTATCAGACCCTTCATCACTACCGAAAGGTGCTTCTTCATCACCACAATCATAATAAAACTCTTCTGTGAAATGAGCGACAAAAAGTGGGTGTGACGTTTTCGGATGTGGGCCATATTCCCCTATATCACAGTAAAGACAATTATCAAAATCAAATGTAGGATTTTCTTGATACCCTTTCTTCATTTTACTGACAATTAACTTTTGGGCTTCTTTTTCACACATTTCTTGTGACTCAAATTCTTTCATTTCATACTTCCCGATTGTTCCATTTTTTCCGTAATGCACACATATTGTCATCCCAAAATAATCAATTGTCCAAAATTTATTTGATTTTTCGTCTTGATATGTAAAAGCTTTTTTCATCTAACTGTACCTCCTTTCCTGTGTTGTCTTTATTTCAAACTTTCGTAATACTGTTACACACTCTTTTGTGGAAGAAAGGCTGTTTTTAATCCATTCACCTACATGCTTCTTACTATCGTATAATCATTAAAATCACACTATATCAATTGATACTTTGAGAAATATTCCTGTATTGATGAAAGCACGCAATTTGTAGATGACATATTCAAAGGCATTAAGTGATAAAGAAAGAGTCATCTCGTATTTCTGGTTGGCAATTAACTCATTATTCTCAAGTATAAATGTTATTTTATGAATAGAAGAGTATTTTTCTTGAGAATTTGGATCAACGCCACTGTTGAGACTGTATTGAAACAAAAATAGAGTTCATTTCTTCTTGGCATTTCAATTTTCAATATATCCATTACTGCTTAAGTAGCGCCGACCAAATTTGTATATTTACACTACACGAAGGACAGTTTACCTCACCAGCTAAATACGGCAAATCATGTACAAGTTCGTGTTCACCAATCAATGCCGCTTGTTCCGCTAATAATATTTGCTCCATATCTGAAAAATTTGAGGCAGGTACAACTTTGTGAGCCTCTTGTTCCTTGACGAAAACAGGGTCTTGTACAAATGCCTGTGTAGCTCCCTCCCACAAAAATACATCTTCCTTGCAATGTGGACATATAGCAATATACTCATCCCCTGTCACAAACGTCAATAGCATATCCGCCAGTCTGTACGCTCCTCGATAAGTTGCATCTGCTGCTAGAACATAACGCTTTTCCACATGATCATCCAAAGTAGTTGCGTAGGTACGCACATCTTTTCCTAATAACGCCATCTCACGTATTGCCTCAATATAGCTATTGTAAATATCTGCTCCGATATGTTCATCAAGTATCTTTAAAACTGTCGGAAAGCCACTATCACCGCGACTCGCCTCAATAATTCCGCAGATAATAAACAAATGATGTTGCACTTCGGGACAGTTCGTTGAACAAGCTATCTGCATCAAATAAGGAACAGCCGCATAGGTAACTGTATAAATGGTATTTTGATGAAACAAATAGTCTTCAAAAAGCGCATCAACTGTTTCTTGGTCGTATGCTTGCTTCAATCGCTGTAACAACGCTGGCACATTCTCTCCAGAGCCAAATGGTCCTGTCAGATTTATCCATACGGTACTCGTCAATTCAAGCAAAACGAACACCTCCCTCTAATTACCACTCACGCCAATCATCTGTTAACTCATAACGTCCAAGATTCTGACTTTTAGTAAGGTCATCAATATCAATTCCACATTGAATCAGCACTTGGTCAAAATAGTCACAAAGCTCCTCTCGTTCACCAGTTTCAATCAATCCGCCTCCACCTTCCTCATTAATCTTATTTAGGGCAAGCACCACCGTTTCAATCGATTTCATAATGGCTGGATAGCTATCTGGCTGATTTGGCAGTTTCGCAATGGATGCTGCATACTGCTCTAGCACCATTTCTGTCTGATGAATAAAACTATCTGGAAACAATTCTGCGTAAATACAGTCATCTTTCTCAATCAATCCAGCAGTAAATTCTTCCTCTTCTTTTCTTTTCGCATTGCGCCAGCGTGACGTTGGTCGGATATCTTGCATAGGACATTCTCCTTTATCTTGAGTTTCTAATTAATAATAAACCTCTTTGAAAGCCTTTATAAAATAGTGTATTGGCTAGCACCGTAACTTTTATTTTAAACATAACATACTACCATTCACGTTCTCTTAATGCGTCTTCAATATCAAGCTTCACGTTGTATACATCCAATATATCCATAACAGTTATTGCGATACTATCTCGTGCAATCGTTTCAATTTCACTGTCATGTTCTAAAAACTCGTCTTCTAAATCATTAATCGCACGTGTGATTTCATCAAATTTTACTTGTATTTCTTCTAATGAATGGGGACCTTGCTCTAAATAGCGGACAATTTGCTCCAATAAATCTTTAATTTTATCAACTAAAAATTTAGGATAATAACTATCATGATACATTTCCTTTAAAAAATTGATTTCTTTCATCTTATATTCCCCCAATAAATCTATTATTCTTCGATGATATTCAAATAAAACCAGTTACTTTTCCTCTTTATTAATCCAATATCGCCCTAGAAAATAAATCATGTATCAGTTCATCATTTTCACATGCTTGTTTAAATCCAACAGCGAATCGCAACAATGCGTCCTTTTCGCCGGCATACGCACAGAACATATCTGCTTCTGGGTCAAAACGTACAATGCCTTCTAGCTCTGGTAACTTCTCTTGCAAATACACATCCGCAAGCGAGCACCAATCGTAGCCGTTACCTTGAAATCCTTCGTCTGCCCGTGTTTTAAACAATTCCTGTTTATAAATGCCTACTTCTAACAGGAACGAAATATTTCCACTATCATGTTCAAGCCAACTAAAAGGTTTTAGTTCTTCATTCACCATTTGAGCATGTAGACTAGCTAGCTTTTCCGCTGTAAAACTTAATTTCCCCTCTTGACTTACAATTTCCCCCTGCTCTATACGTTCATTTAACCAACTTGAAACAAAATCTGGGGCATATCCTCCTGTACTGAAACCTTGTGCAAGTGCAATGATATTCTTGTAATCCGCTAAATATTGAGCTTGCGTCACCTTCGAATTAGCACCAGTGTACAACCAAAACTGGATATCATACATCAGCATGGATAGCTCGTCTGCATGTAAAGCAAAATAGCCTTTATCCTCTACAATTTGCGTACAAATACCTCGAATAGCTGCTTCTATCCGATTTTCCTCTCCAGTTTTCTCACATAACGACTGTAACAAAGGAGAGAAGGGTACATGTTTCACCATTTCCAAATCGTCAAGTTTATCTTGTTCTGATGTATCGTATATTTCCTCATTCACCAATCCGACAATAAAAGTCGCAAAGTTCGGCGCAAGGAAAGTAATATAGTAATCTGCCTCTTGGTCTACATGTACAACAGCAGGTTCACCATCTGCACCACATGCACGATAATCAAGCATAATGACATCATGACCTGCTGACGGGCAATCGGCTATGACAACACCAATATTTGGGTAGCCCCATTCTTCCAACATAAAACTGCTTCCCAAGCTGCCACACAAGCTATAAGCCTTTTCGCGACCAATGCCCATAATGCCTGTAATCGCAACATGATTTTCAGCCCATGAAGTCGGCAAAGCCGTTGGAAAACAAGTGTTAACTGGCATACCGCCGTTCTGTTGTTGCATAAACCAAATATAATCTGCTGGCAATTTATAGCCAAGTTCCTCTTCTATAGAAGCAATCATTTCAGTAGTGGGGGATACTTCTACATAATTTTTATCCGCATAATCGCTTTTTTCCCAAAATTGACTGAAATCACGCTCATGAAAAGGGACAAGCTTGATATCATCTAGCGCTTCCACTGACTTTTTCATAATATTCCGACAGGCTACTATATACTCTTCAGTTCTAGTATCAAACTGTAATTCCTTCGCTTTTTCAAATGCAGCCAGTGCTTTTTGCCATTCCTGGATATAGAAATAAGCATAACCTACACGCCAATGCCAATCCGCATCTTGTTGACCCTGTTTTTTAACTGTGCGTAACTGGGATAACGCTTCATGATAACGCCCTAGATTATTAAGCGCACGACCATAATGACCTACTATTTCGTAATCTCGCTCTGACTTAGACAATTGTTCAATTGCTTCTACAATTTTGTCATGTTGATTTTCCTCATACCATTTTTCTAACATATTCAATAATTTTTTTGGCAAAATCCCACTTCCTCTCAATCATCTTGTAATTCAGCTAAACAAGTATCTTGTATCTCTTGTGATGTTTGATTAATAATTTACTTTTGACGTTGATGGACTAAATCATCGTGTGTTTCTTTGTTCGATGTATGATTTTTTCTTCTATTGTCATGACATGAGCTCCCTCAATATTTCCTCAAAACGTTCACGATATGGCGATAAAATCCGCATAAATTTTGGGTTAGTGAAGTCATTCAAATGGACAATCTCAAAGCATGCATACAGTAATGATGCTACATCCATATCTTTGTATTCTTCCATACGTTCATTTTGTTCAGGTGAAATCACTGGACAAAGCTCGATAAAGGGCGTTGTCATATATTTTTCAAGCCATTGTAAATTTTCTTCCGTATTCATTTCCTGTTCAAAGAAAGGTTCGTATGGAACAGTTGGTACGGTTGCGACAATGTAAGCAAAAATTGGCAATGTTTCAGGTGTTAACCCCCACCTTTCCACATAGGCTTTCGCAAAATATTCAGTCGGTGGGGAATGATCGGCATCGCATATTTCCATATAGTCGATAATGAGTTTGCTATAACTTTTATCGTATAAACCAAGGCCAAAAACGGCAAACGTGCTTGGCATTGCCGCTTCCTCATCCGCAACATCCCCGTAAAAATGATACTCAGCCATTGCTTTGTAGCTATATTCCACAAGCGCGGCATGTAGGTTTGGATAGCTCAACACCTTTGCAAAAAAATGATGGGAAGGTGTGACAGGTAAACGTTCAATCGGCAGCAATAAATCACTTTCCCCTTCATATAAAATGCTGTAGCTTTTGGGGAAATCCTCCTCCAATAAAGTATTTAAATAGAGCATGGCTTCACGATACGCTTCCTCTGTTTCTTCTTTAATATGAATCAAGATGGTAGCCATCACATCATTTGCATAGCAATAAATAAGATCAGATTCAGCTCGTTGCTTATTGATTGGCAAATCGCCAGAACCAATTGTGAGTAAACTGTTATACGTTTCCGCATCTAATTCCTTAATCGTTCGCAATAATTTCTCAACCGTTAACGATTCAAAGCTTGCACCGTATTTTCTTAAATTGATGGCATAATAGCGTAGCAATGGCAAATAAGCGAAAGATTTCTGTTTATGCGTGAATCGAGAAAGACAGTAGCGCTGTGTTTCAAAGTCAAGCTCCTGGCGGAATACGTCTAATAATGCAAGCTGTTTGTAATGGCAAATTACCTCTGTTAAGACGAAGGCATCAAGCGCAAAAGAGGTCGTGCGAATGCTAGCAGGATAATGGCCCTCTTTATCAATTGTATATTGCTTTTCAAGTAGCTCTTGTGCTAGCTGTTGCCATAGTGCTTCGTCTTCTATAAATTGTTTTGCTTTCATTCGCTTGTCCCCCCATAACTATTTATTGAAATAGTTTTCAAATTCACTTCTACAACTTCTAGTAGTTTCAATAACATTGTAAAATGGCCCATACTTTATCAAAGGCTTTATTTCTACAGTCTTGCTCGCGAATCCAGAAATATAGTCTTCCACTGTCGCCCCACATATAACCGAGATCATCTTCAGAATCAAGCTGTAATAGTAGTTGCCAATCTTTTACGTTAGGTTCTAGCTCCTTGCGCAAAGGGTGCTCGTAGCCTGAGGAATCGCCACAATACAAACCGTTCGTCACTAACTCGCATTGTAAGTACATATCCCCTTGAATCGTATTAGGATATCCGTCAATGCGATGTGCCGTAATGTCTGTTTCATCTCTCCATAAGAAGTCATCATAAGCATCTGCCTGTTCTTCTGTTAAAAGGGCTGTTAATTTTTGACCATCAGGCGATTCCCATGACGGCAGTGTCCATTCGTTTTTAAAGGAAAGTACCGCGCTATTAATAGACTCCTTTAAAGTTGTGGGTTGTTCCGTTCTTTGAAAATTCGCTTGCGTGAAGTAGAAAACATGAAAGCCATCTTCATCATTTGGATCATAACCCCATGGCTGTTCCACAGCATCATAGAAAAAGGATAATAGCCCCTCTGTAGGAAGTAAATGATTCGAATCAAAAGGCTTTATCTCCGCTAAATTTAGCTGGCAAAGAAAATAGAGCGGTTGCCCACTCTTTGTTTGTGGCCATACAAAATCTGTAGGTGTATCAGGTGCTCCTCCAATTTTAGAGTGACCCATTCGAATTTCTGCATCCGCAGTTGGTGTCGCTATAGCGCGAATCGAATTTTTAGCGAATTGTAATATTTGATCCGCGGCTTCTTCAAGTTCAAAATCATGTAATATTGTACGTAATTTTTCCATATTCGTAGCTCCTCTCTCTATTATCATTCACGCTCTCTTAATGCATCTTCTAAATCCAACTCAATATTGTATTCTTGCAATATATCCATAGCCGTTTCAGCAATACTATCTCTTGCGACCGTTTCAAGTTCATTATCGTGCTCATCGAATTCCTCTTCTAAATCAGTAAAGACCAGTCATGATTATTTCGCTTGAATATCTTCTAAGGCTTTAGTTCCTTACGCTAAATTTTGTAGAGTTAAAGTAAGAAACACAAACAATTTCAGCTTCGTAACACAATATTGTCATCCCTTTAGAAAGAGTAATACCTTTTTTAACAGCCCTAGCTTGTCTATTAATTTTTTGCTAAAATCATTGTTCCTGCGGTTATTCATCGCAAAAGGGCGTCCAAAAATGGCTTCTTTTGAATTATTGCTGCCAGTTAAGCAAAAAGGCTGAGAGCGATGGGTGATTCGGATTACAGCGTTTGGCTGATGTTATTTCCAACCTTTCCTCGTCAGCATCATCCGTTACCGAAATAAATGCAAAAATACTTTCATCAAGAACGCCCTCTTGTTTTAATTCATACATTGTATTGCTCATTGCCTCATGAATTTCCACTTTATGTGTTGCAAATTGCTCACCAGCATTTAATGGTCTATCTAATAGCTCACGGCTCACTTTTTGTAACAAGTCTGTATCATCTTCATGCAAAAATTCATCTTTCAAAAAGCGATAGTTTTCTGGGTTGTCCTCATAACTTTCTCCGATTTGAAGAAGTGATTTTTCCGTTCCCATTGTTAAATAGAGGCTACCACAATCACCGTCTGTCACTAGCACAACTGCATATATCTGTTCGTCCTCTAGCGTCTCATACATAGCTGTGTAGGCTTCATGTACGGCTAATTTGATTTTCTGTTTCATCTATACACCACTCTTTATCGACTCGTATTGTCAAAAATATATAAATCATCATTGAAGTTTAAGCGTCTGAGCAAAAAAGCTTGCCAACCTCTTATATTTTGGTATTGGATGAAGTTACGACACTACATATACCAATGAAAAAGACATGACAAGCCTTGTACCTCTAATTACCTTCCGCACTAACTAGTGTAGTAGCTCTCGTACATTTTCTCCAGATCCATATGGTCAACTCCCCCATATTTCACCAATGTAACCTAGATTTAATCAAAGTCGGAATACAGAATGTATTGCTGACATTCTAAGCATTGAAATAGATAACCTTGATGCGAGCCATTATTACGCAAAGTAGCGGCTAGCTCTTCTTTGGTATGACCATTAAAATGTTCAAACTCCTCCGTAATGCCCATCTCCACGAGCTCTTGCCAGCCAACATAGCCAATAAATGCGCAATAATCCGTGCAATGAGCTATCCAATCATTTCCTTGCCAACTAATATATCCGGGTGTGCGATGCAACACTTCATCTGTATAGTCATCATTCTTCACAAGCTCGGAATTTAATAAATCCTGCTGAAATTGTCCATCAAATTTTTGCGCAGCCAGCCCACTATGAATACAGTTTGGACAAAGATATTCCACCTCGTCAATCGCATATATGCCTTTTGTACAATAAATGTTCACTTCTTGCTCACAGCAGTCGCAAACAACTAATTCACCCGTTTTAAAAATATTCGCTTGTATTGGATTCGGCATATATTTAAATGTTGGTAATGGTATTTTCATCTCTGCCTCCTCCTGAATGACACGTGGCAATAATGACTTTACATTTTGTGGATTGTCAATCCAATATTTAATCGCACCGTATTTTCTCTGATCTTTTTTATTGCGTAAATCCATGACGGATGTAAAAATTTTGTATGCCTCGTCATACATTTGTAACATGCAGAAAATTTCGACGAGCATGCGCAAATTTACCTCTGTTGGCTCCGCTTTTTGAACTTGCTCCCTTAGCTTATGCATGGCGTTAATTGCTTTGGCATTCTTTGCGTCAAACGTCTTTCTTTGCTCTTGCCATTGCGCAATAAGATTTACTGTCATTTCTTATCCACCTCCCTACATACGATATAATGATTTAGAAAATCTCCCCTTCACCACTCACATCAAAAAAACCGACTCCATGCTTTTTTGCAAGCTCCTTCATCGTACTATATGCTTCATCCGCTACAGACCAGGCAAAAGCTGTGTAAATCATGGCATAACCAATACTATAATCAGTCAAACGACTCTCTAACTCGTCCTCTTCATCCTCATCCAATAATTCCTCATCCACCAGATTCATATTGGGGAATTGTTCCACTATATCCTGATACCATTTTTGTAATGCTGGTGTTGTAACTGTTATTGTTGCGTAGTCATGTGGTTCAGCCCATTTTGTTTGTTCATCATACCATTGCAAAAATGTTTCTTTATTGTTTGGAGCTTGCTCTTTATCAAAGACCATTAAATCATAACTCATTGTTTTCACCCTCCAAAAAAAGAATATATGTTCTATTTTTTATTCTATCATACTAGCATTTTTTTGAAAACATAGAAAAAAATCGAGATAAAAACACTGCATTTCGAGCTAGAAATGCAGTGGAAAACGAGTCGTAAACAAAACAGAATTGAAAGAATATACCTACTACGTTTGTTCTACTCATGTAGTCAAACATAGAGGGAATGCACACGGCACATTATGAGTATAGAGGACATCACAGAAGTTGTATTACGAGCCATTCAAGCGCAAATAGCACTTGTCGATGATATGACCACTTTCATCAAGGAAATTAATAAACAGCCTATCGTTCAGATTAAATCGAAACAATTAGAACAAGTATACAAGACTAAACAACAAGAGTTAGAAAAAGTAACAGCCGTCACAGATAATCTGTATTTGGATTGGAAATATGAAGATATTACAAAAGCTGAATACTTACGTATAAAAGCAAAATTTGACAACTTAGTATGCTTGAGCAAACCAAACTGTATGCTTCGCTTCATTTCCACAGCAAATACAAGTAGTTTTCGTAGTTGGTGGGTTAAATGGAATGTTACGAGAAGTATATTTTGTCTCTTCTTTCACTTTTTCCTCGCAGGCATCAGCTCCACACCATCCAGCAAGAACCCAACCAGGAATAGATCCGCTGTCCTTGGAAATGTTAATATGCTGCTGTAAATCTTTCAGTGTATCGATATTTGTATGGGCGTTTTCATCACGGAATTTACGTGCTTTATCGAATAAACGACTTTGCATTGTTGTCAGTTCTTCTTCAATTGCTACAACAATGTCGTTCAGGTCAATGGATTGCTTGTCATCTTCATCTCGTGCTTTTAACAATGCCTGGTTTTTCTCTAAGTCACGTGGACCCAATTCAACTCGAACTGGTACTCCTTTCAATTCCCATTCATTAAATTTGAAGCCAGGTGATTGGTCCGAATCATCTAGACGTACTCGAATTCCTTTCTTCTTAAGGATTGCGAAGATGTCATCTAGTTTTTCCATAATTTCAGGATTCTTTTTCCATGGACCAACAGGTATTAAGACAACTTGAGTTGGTGCAATTCTTGGTGGTAAAATAAGCCCTTGTTCATCACCATGAACCATAATTACCGAACCTATTAAACGTGTGGAAGTTCCCCATGATGTTGTGTGTACATATTCATGCTGATTTGCTTTATTTAAATATTTTATATCAAAGGCTTCAGCGAACTTTGTCCCTAAATAGTGAGAGGTACCAGCTTGTACGGCCTTTCCATTTTTCATCATTGCTTCAATAGAAAATGTATCAACTGCTCCTGCAAAACGTTCAGAAGGTGTTTTTTGTCCATCATAGACAGGAATGGCAAGTAAGCCCTCTACTACCTCCTTATAGACAGCTAACATTTGCATCGTTTCTTGACGTGCATCTTCTTCATCAATATGTGCAGTATGGCCCTCCTGCCACAAAAATTCAGATGTTCGAATGAACGGAAGTGTTTTTTTCTCCCAACGAAAAACATTTGCCCATTGATTAATTAAGACCGGTAAATCACGGTAACTTTTAATCCAATTCGAATAGAGATGGCCGATCATCGTTTCAGAAGTTGGACGAAGTGCTAAACGTTCTTCTAATTTCTCGCCGGCTGCCTCCGTTACCCAAGGAAGCTCAGGTGAGAAACCTTCGATATGATCTTTTTCTTTTTGGAAGAAAGATTCAGGAATTAACATAGGGAAATAAGCGTTACGATGGCCTGTCTGTTTAAAACGACGGTCCATCTCTTCTTGAATGTGTTCCCAAATTTCATAGCCGTCTGGTTTAAATGCGATACAGCCACGAACTGGTGTATAATCCATTAAATCTGCCTTTTGGATCGTCTCGATGTACCATTTTGAAAAATCGTTTTGTTGTGTTGTCATTTTTTATCCTCCATTTCTGTAACTTTACCTACTGAAAAAATAAAAAGCACAAAGCTGTCCTACAAATAAGGACGTCTTTGTGCCGACTAAACGTGGTACCACCTTGAATTTAGTTTTAAGAAAATCTTAAAACCCTCTAACGTTTTGTAACGAAAACGACTCGGTTATGTTTGCATAACATCTCCGTGGTAGGTTTCAGATAAGAAGCGGTGATATAGCTCTCAGCAATTGCTATATTCTCTGTTTCACTATTCTTACTTACTTGGCCACATCAACAATTTATATTTTATATAACTTTAGCAAAACAGTTAAATAATTTCAAATATTAAATTCTTTTAGCAGGTGTCCAAACATCTGTACCTTTCGCTACGTCGCACTGCGCTTTCGCGCAATAAACATCTTCTACTGACTCTTCGCTCTCGTGCAAAAAACATTTTTTGGCCTAAATCCTCCGGAGAATGTCACGGAATTATGCCGGGGTATAATTGATTAACGCGATTATTTTTCGGGAAATATCAGAAAATTGACTTTACTTATCGTAACCAAGTTTGCTTTTAACTAGCAAAAATTCATAAATATTTCTGAGCAATTGAAACATCCCGCGCCCCTGACGTTCTACCCTGGCTACTGAAAATTAAATCTAAATAAAAAAAGTTCAACCAGAAAGTTCTGGCTGAACTATATAATACGAACGAAGTCCCCATTTGACTGACGAAGGTTATTAAGTATCACCTAAGTATTCTGCAAAATGTAAAAATCCAAATTTCCTCACAAGATAGTTTCTTAATTCGCCCTGAGTAGCTTTTTCTACTGGAGGATTTGTCAGGGCGTATGCTTTAGCATTTAATTCAGCAAATCTATCTTTATCTACTTCATTATGTTCTTTATCTTCAATAATTCCTGAAGAAATTGCGGCTTTTGGATATCCCATAAAAAAAATATGTGTTCTTAATGCCATACTTGGTGTTGAATGCAATAAAATAATTACAACCAACGAAGAAACAATAATTATTACTTTTTTCTTCAAGGCACCGCTCCCCCCAATTGACGTTAATAATCTATAAAAATTTTAGCACATTTTTTCCGTTTATTGTAAAAAAAGTTCACTTAAATGTTGCTTTAAAATAAGTAAAAAATTCCTTTTAACTTTTATTTATCAACTATCAGCAAATGCAAACTCCATTTCGAAAAAAATTGATCATTTTAATATGCCTTATTCTACAAACGCGCCCGATTGCTAAATATCGTTATTTAAAAGTAAGCACCCGTAAGTGGAACAATTATAAACTCTCTGGCAAGTGATATTTATACATCTCTAATGCATTCGTATGTTCTTTTAATACAGCGACTACTTTAGGATGAGGCTTATTATAGATAACTGGATAGTTCATTTCATCAAGTTCTTCATTTATAAGGAGAGCTAATTTTTCCTCTTCAATTGAAAATTGAGCATCGATACCCTTTTTATTTCCACGAGCATCTACCCTAATCCATTTATTAAGTGATTTAAAGAAGATAGCATTTAAAGCATGAATACAATACCCTTTTTCAGGGGAATCAAACAACATCAATCTTTGATAACAAAAACCTGTTGGTATTCTCTGTGAACGCAATAAAGACGCTAATAAGTGCGTTTTTGCATAGCAAATTCCCTCTTTAAAGTCTAATACTTCCGAAGAATTACAAGTAACTCGTTTCGATTGAATGTCCCAAGAATGAAATATTTCATCACGAACAAATTCAAAAGCTGCTTTAGCTTTTTCAATTTCCGTTTGAAATGGATTGAAAAGCTCATCGACTTTCGTTTTAATTATTGGATTAGAATAATTAACTTCATTTAGTTCGAGTAAATAATCCTCTAAATTTTTTGACTCACAAATCATATTCATTATCGACACTCCTTACAAATTTGTATAATAATATGTATTTGAGTATTATTATACATCAATGAATTATGAAATTGATATGTTCACTATTAAACTAAATTGCAACGTTAGCTCAAAAAAAAGCTCCCTTTGACTTCGGTAACTTAATCTTAAACTCATACTCCTGCATCTGTTTGTTCTATATAGGCGGCGTTTCCGTTGTTCTGTTAGATTTATTGGCGAAACAAAAAATTGTAATAGGTTCGAAGGATTGTGCACCTAAGGGAGATTAGATTGGCTATGTGAACTGGGTTTGTTATAAAGAAACCGTAAACACTTAGAGGATCTTGTCCTAAACTAAAGACAAAATCCTCCATTTTATCTACGTGTAACTATCTACTATCAGTTTCTTAAAGTCCTCTACGGATAACGGCTTACTGAAATAATAGCCCTGTACGTACTCGCAGCCATGTTCGCGTAGCACGTTTAATTCTGCCTCTTCCTCGACACCTTCAGCTACTACTTGCAGATTTAAAGCATGCGCTAGAGAGATCATAGCTGAAATCATAGCAATGCCTGATTTTTCAGGCACAATATTACGAACGAATGCACGATCAATTTTCAAAACATCTACTGGGAAAGTCTTTAAGTAATTTAACGAAGAATAACCAGTTCCGAAATCATCTAATGAAATTGTAATACCAAGTGCTCTTAATTGCTTAATTGTATTAATTAAGTCCTCCGTATAATCCAGCATACTCATTTCTGTTATTTCGATTTCTAAAAATTGCGGATCAATTTTTGTTTCTGCAATAACTTCATGGACCATTTCGACAAAGCCTGTTGTACTAATATGAATCGGAGAAATGTTCACGGCAACACGTAAGTTTAAATTATGTACTTCATTCCAAGTGCGTGCCTGGGCAGATGCTTTTCTTAACACCCATACCCCTATATCATTAATGAGCCCACATTGCTCAGCAAACGGAATAAAGCTATCAGGAGGCATATGACCTAGTTCATGATCATGCCAACGAAGCAATGCTTCCATGCCAATCATTGTATTTGTTTTTAAATTGATTTTTGGCTGATAATGTAACTCTAAAATATCATTTTTTAACGCTTGATGTAATTTTGTTTCAAGTAATAACCATTTATCGTTGACTTCCTCCATATTTGGACGATATAAGCGATACTGATTACCACGTGAAGATTTCGCAGCATACATAGCGATATCTGCATTTTTCAATAATTCCTCAACAGAGTTTGCATGATCTGGGAAAATACTAATTCCAATACTAATACTTGCGTAAAACTCATACGTATCCACAATAAAACTCTCATTAAATACGCTAATTATTTCCTCGGCCTTCTCTTCAATTCCGTCAACATCGTTAAGTATAATAACAAATTCGTCACTGTTGTGGCGGTAAATAGAATTGGATGTATAATCAACGTTGCGTAAACGATTCGCCATTTCCACTAAGAACATATCCCCGATAATATGACCAAGTCCATCGTTAATGTTTTTAAAACGATTTACATCAATGAAAAATAACGCAAATTTTTCTCCTGTACGTCGAGATTGATGGAATTCATTTTCTAAACGTTGTTCTAACTTACGACGATTTGGTAGCCCTGTTAATTCATCGTGATAAGCAATATGAGTTATCTTTTTTATATCCTTTTGTGCGGTAATATCGACCCTTATAGCTATATATTGATACGGTTTACCATTGTCATCAAGAAAAGGAAAAATCGTTGTCTTCACCCAGTAAAGACTGCCATCCTTCGCGCGATTACACACCTCGCCATTCCACATTTCACCATTTCCTATAGTTTTCCACATTTCTCTAAAGAAAGATCTTGGATGGAAACCTGAATTGAGTAAACGGTGATCCTGCCCTAATAATTCTTCACGAGTATATTTAGATATTTTGCAAAAATGATCATTAACAAACGTAATTTTCCCAGTTCGATCTGTAATGGCTACAATAATTGAACTATTCATTGCTGAAAAAATATCTTGTAATTCTTTCAGACTATAGTTAACTTGATTGATATTACTAGGCGTGATATTCATCTTTTTCATTCTCCGTTCATTAGAAGGGTTTGGTACTTTTGTTTTATATTGATGTGAGGTATAAAGTTATGGGATATCGCCCTTTTTTATGTAATTATATTATAGTCTTAGAAAAGAGGTTAATTCAACCTAAATATCTAAAACATTCAAATCTACATTTGATGGTTAACAATAAAACAGACACAAAAAACAAGGTCTTTTAACATACTAACAACGCTTGTATTTAAATATTTTAATTACCTTAGTGCTATTCATATTTTATATTTAGCCTATTTATCTTTAGAACATATGAATTTTCTGTAATTTTACGATACTTGAATAATTACTTCATTTATGATATAAAGCAAAAAGCCTTACTGTCACATATAGGCAGTAAGGCTTTTTATAAGCTAAGAGACTTCATATTCTATTTGACCTCCCAATGTTTTGGCTCGTTCATTGTAAGCATCTAATTGCTCTTGTGATAAGTTTAAAACATAGTAGTGAAAATTTATTGGCTCTAAACCATGTTTCTCACATACTTGTCGATAAAAATCATAGCCTTCTCGATAATCTGCCATCCTAATAACTTCCTTTCATTTGTGCAGCTTCGTTATAATATTCTAATTGCTCTTAAAATAATTGATTTAAACATCTTGTTCTATAACAGAATTTTATTTTTGTTAATAATATATAACAGTTAGTTTACTATGTCAATAAAGTTTTCTGATATTTCTTTCAAATATACGAATGCCCAGTCCATCTAAATTAGTATGGCTGGGCTTTTCATAAAATATTCACGTCGGCGTCCGTCTTAACCACATCCTTTAATTATAAACCTGTTAAATTCCTAATTGCTTTGCTTGCATATTATAAGCTGACAGTTGTTGCTGTGATAACTGTAGCAAATAATAGCGGAATGAAATTGGCTCAAGAGCATAGCGCTCACACATCTCACAATAAAATTCATAACCATCACGATACTTTGACATTAGAATTCCTCCTTGAATTAAACTGTTTTATAACAGTTATTATTATTTTTATTTAATATATAACAGATGGTTTATTTCGTCAAGCTTTACAATAAAATAATCTTGAAAACTTAAAAGTAAAGTAAACTTATACAAAAGTATAAAATGTCTTTATATTTACTTAGAATACTTTGATTTAACAAGAGCAAGAATGCAGAAAGAACCTGACAAAATTCATGATTCCATCAGGTTCTTTCTGCATTTTATGATATTCAATCAAAACAATAGCTCGTCAATTTCGAATATTAAAGACTTTTGGGAAGTAACTCTACCTTTACATTTAGATTTATATCTATTGGATGCTCTTCCTCTTCTACAAGGTAAGATATGACGTAAGATCCTTTTGGAAATCCTTTAAATACCTTTTCAAAACTTTCGTTACTTTTTAAAACACCATTTACAACTTTTGTTTCTTTATCTACATTTCGAATTTTGTATAAAAAGCTTTTTGTACCAGTATTTGATACGGATATTTTAAATGGAACATCTCCTTCATAAGAAAAATATGATTTACTTTCACCAATGGGAGAGGTTACCGCTTCATCAATCTCAATAGGGTGATTAGTTCCTATTGATTCATCGTCTTTCTCCTTATGTGTGATATCTACGACAACAGGTTTATCATCATTCTCCTTATGAGTGCTCTCCAAAACAACAGGCTCATTTTTCACAGCCTCTGACGCTGCATTTTTAGAGGGTACTTCTGTTTTAGATGAAAATGTATTACACCCTGATAAGAGTATAATAGAAATGCATATACTAGCTAACTTATAAATTCTCATAATTTCTCCTAACAAAAAATAGTAAATAACGATAATTATAACATAAAACGCGAAAAAGAAGGAAAGGCTTTTTGTCCTTTCCTTCTTACTATGTGGCTATATCTCGACCTCATTATGCTGATTGCGAGAAATTAAACGTTCACCATAAATTTTTCAATAATCGAAAGATCATTTTAGGGATAAACATTAAAATGTTCCAAATTATTTCTGATGCAATTGAATTGTTAATGTCTCTAATAATTTCTTTAATATAATGTCGCGCTTTTCTTTTCTTCATTCTTTGTACTATCTCTCCAGGAAGTTCATTAGTTCTTATCTTTGCTTAATTGTAGGAATAAAGATTGATTAAAATGGATTCTTCTCAACAGATTAACTTGCAGTTTGCAATAAACTCTTCAGCAAGTTTTATAAAATTATTTTCTGGTATAATATTTATGCCAGAATTCCATAATTCATTTGGTACATTTAAATCGACTTCGAAGGCCGGGTACTCTCTTTTAATTCTTTCGAAATCCATTATTTCATCACAAGGGCAATGTTTTTTTATTTTTAAAAAATAGGAAACACTCTTGGCGAAACTAATGGACTTACAATTTTAAGGCAATCAATATTTTCACTTAAAATTAATGCTGTTTGCAGCGTTCTTCTGGTAGGGCTAATAAATATAACATCATTGTTAGTCAAAGGAAATTCATTTCTTAATAGTTTTACTTGCTTAACCCCTTTAGCTGTTAAGGAAGGGTCTTTTACTTGTAAACTACTTGGTAAATCCATTGTGTGTTCTCCTTGACCGTGACGAATAAATATTAATTCCACTAAATCATCAATTTTCATTATTATTATTTGATATTCAACTTTATTTTAAAATGTCAAATCGATTTTACAAACTACATCAATGCTTTGATTTCTTTGATTTGTCCAATATGTCGTTGTTCATGAAAATAAATTTGCTCTACCCATTGATCGAGGGATAATTCACCAATGGCAGGATGCTTCACGGATTTTTCAGCTAATATTGATGGATCTTCAATTGTATTAAGGAAAGTTATTAATTTATTTCTTGAATCGTCTAACAACTCAATGATTTGCTGAACCGTAAAAAAGTTTTCTGCTGGTTCAACAATTTTTGGCGCCAGAATTTTCTTCGTTCTATCTACAATAAGTTGCACATTTTTACGTTCCGTTTGCTTATGATCTGCTTGTTTTAATCCCCATGCAATCGCTTTTACTGAAGACTCCTCCACTAAAACTAAGTGATGGCAGATTTGAGCTATACTCCAACTGTTAGCATCAGGCTTTGTATTCAATTGCGTATCGTTTAATAATTTAATCTCCTCAACTAAGTTATTTCTTGTTTCGCAAAGATGATCGTTAATTAATTGATTCATAAGCTACTCCCCTTACCAAACGATTTTTGATTCCTATTCTGTATATGTTCTATACACTGTAAAGTATTCTTTAGACGAAGTGGTTTTCCTTTAATATTTTGAAAATTATCTTGCTCGAACAATATTGAACGGATTATTTTCGAGTACATGTTGTAGTTCTTCATCTTCAATATGAGTGTAGATTTGCGTCGTTGCAACACTTGAATGCCCAAGTATATGCTGAAGACTTCGGATATCCGCCCCAGATTTATACATCATTGTTGCAGATGTATGTCGTAATTTATGTGGCGTCAGTCGATCTTTTTGAAGTCCTGATTGCTGATTAATTTGTTTAACGATTTTTGCAACAGTTTGACGAGTAAAGCGTGTTCCTTTTTGTGAGACGAAAAGAGGCTCTTCTCCCTCGCCTTTATAAACTGTCTTTCCGCTATTTTCATAGTCAGCAAGTGCCTGGATGCAACTATCATTCAAATAAACGGTCCGCTCTTTATTCCCTTTACCAACAACCGTTAAGTAGCGACCTTGGATAGATGTCTTATTTAGCTGACAAAGCTCTGTCACACGAATCCCTAAATTTAAGAAAAACATCATCATACAATAATTCCTCGGTGAAGCACGATTTGGCTGGATACCATCGATAAATTGCGTGGCTTCCTCGATGTTCATATAGATAGGTCTTTTCCGACCAATTTTTGGCGTTTCTAATTCATCTGCCGGATTTTCCTCTAGAAGACGTCGTTTCCCTTTTAGATATTTAAAAAATGATTTTAACGTTGCTACTTTACGTGCTCTCGCAGAAGCTGAATTCCCACGCTGCACCTCGCAATATTCCATAAATAAATATAGATCCTCTAGTGTCATTTCTCGAATATCTTCTATTGAAATAGTTGAAATATCTATTTTCGTTAATTCTGATATATCATGATCATTCTGAATTGCTATGTAGAAACGGAAGAATAATGTCAAATCATATTCATATTCTTTTCTTGTGCGATGAGACTTTCCTTTAATCGTCGTTAGATAGACAAGAAAATCTCTCATTATTTTAGGAAGTTTTGTCTTTTCCATAAAATCACCTCTATTTTCTCTATTTTACCACGAAAAAACGTTCCCAAATATAAATTTGGGAACTTAATGGTGAAAAAAGTGTCATTCTTTTATTAATGGAACGAATGTTCTATTTATAGACGACAAAAAAGATGATTCTCTTTTAGCAAGAAAATCACCTTTTATAAAAGTTTTTTTGAAAGTTTCAATATTTAGGTATAAAACACGAAAAAAATGAATATTTAAATCTAGTGAGTTAAATGCTCTGAGACGATTCGAAAAACGAAAAGATGGGTAACTATACGTGTCGATTCTTCTCACAATGAGCATGGGATTATTTGGTTTTTTGTCGATTCCGGTATAAATATGCCCAGGTGAGATTCGCTTACTTTACAAAAATACTATACGTCCCATCTACTTGTTTCGCTAGAGACCAGTTTGTTGATAGCATATGTTGAAGCTTAGCGATAGCTTCCTCATCACAAGTTAAATGCTGGATTCCTGTTTCTAATAATTGATAATCCTTACCTTCTTCTAATTGGAAACGAAGATACAGTAAACGTTGAATGCCTGGCAAAGTTACATATTTGATACGGTAGTTACCATGCAGAGCGTTCAAAAATAATTGTTCCCCTTCTTGATAAAGTGCCATTGTTTCGGAAAATTCATAGTTTGGTACTTTTTCCTGCCAAACTGATACATCCCCTGTTTGCAATGTGTGTACAATCTCCTCATCAGTAAAATCTAATTTTGAAAGCTTGTCTAACTCATAAGCTTGCATTAAATTAATGATTGTCATTTTATTAGCTCCTTTTATATGTATTTATCTTCATTCCTCTAAAAGTGATGAGATGAATGAAGATATGGTTCCATTTCAATTGGTACCCATTATCTACAATTACGCCAAGGCGAAATTGATTCTTACTAAGTGTAACACGTTTTCTCTACTACTTAAATTCGGAGGGCGATCCATATGATGAAGTTCTATGAATCTGGTATGTTTTTTGATGAGATGTTCGAAGGCAATCAACCGAAGCCTCATTATCGGTCTTTCCATCATAAGCTCAATGCTTTCACTAAGGAACAATTAAAGGAAAAATATCAGCAAGCACAATCAACATTCCTTAAACAAGGCATAACATTTACCGTATATGGTGCACAAGGTGGAACAGAGCGGACAATGCCCTTTGATTTTATACCTATTATTATTCCATATGAACAGTGGGAAGTAATTGAAGCTGGTATGAAGCAGCGTGTAAAAGCTTTAAATTGTTTTTTACATGATGTCTACCATGAACAGTCTATTATTGAGGATGGGGTTATTCCGAAACAGCTCGTTGAAAACAATCCGTATTATTATAAAGAAATGCTTGGTGTAAAAGTACCTATCGATAATCATATTTTTTTAGCAGGCATAGACTTGATTCGTGATGAAAATGGTGTTTATTACGTGTTAGAAGATAATTTACGCAATCCTTCAGGGATATCCTATGTTTTTCAAAATCGATCTGTTATGAAGGAAGTGTATCCTGAATTTTTCTCTAAACATACGATCCAGTCGCTCGACAAACAAATGGCCTTTATGAAGAAGGCACTTCTTGCTCATCGGCCACCTTGTATGAACCCAGATAGAGAACCTAAAGCTGTTCTGTTAACAGCAGGCATGTATAATTCGGCCTATTACGATCATGTTTTTTTAGCACAGCAGCTCAATATTCAGCTTGTTGAAGGGCGTGATTTAGTTGTCCGAGATAACAAAGTCTATATGAAAACAATCTACGGTTTAGAGCAAATTGATATTATTTATCGTCGAATTGATGATGATTTCTTAGATCCTGTTGTTTTTCGTGAGGATTCTTTACTTGGAGTTCCTCATATAATGGCTGCTTATAAGGCTGGAAATATTGCTATTTTAAATGCTGTTGGTAATGGTGTTGCTGATGATAAAGCGATGTATGCCTATGTACCGGATATGATTCGCTACTATTTGAAAGAGGAACCTATTTTACGTAATGTCGAGACCTATCATCTAGCTGATGATAGACAGCGAGCTTGGGTTCTTAAGCATATGAGAGAGCTTGTCATAAAAAATGTTAGTGCCTCTGGTGGCTATGATATGCTAATTGGTCCGCATGCGAGCGATGAAGAAATGGCTATTTTTAAAGAAAAGATTTTGGAAAATCCGTATCAATACATTGCACAACCAACTATTAGTCTGTCTAGAGCACCAGCTTTCCAGGATGGGAGATTCTATCCTTGTCATGTCGATTTGCGTGTTTATGTAATGAAGGGCGAGGATATTTATGTGCTTCCTGGAGGTTTATCGCGTGTAGCATTAAAAGAAGGATCTTTAGTTGTGAATTCTTCCCAAGGCGGAGGAGCAAAAGATACATGGATATTAAAGGAGGAATTGCAGTATGCTAAGTCGAGTAGCCGATGCACTATACTGGATGGCACGATATAGTGAACGATCACAAACGAATGCACATATATTACAAGTACAGCTGTTGAATATGTTGGAGCAATCTGGCAAAGAAAATGAATACATCGATCATTGGGAAGCGGTGTTGAATATTTGTGCCTCGAAGGAAGAATACTTGTCCTTTTATGAGTCGATTCGAGTTAATCCACTTATCGAATATCTACTCTTTTCTAATAATAACTGCAATGCCCTCCATGCTACTTTACGTGCGGTACGAGAAAACGCTCGTATAACTCGAGATAGCATACCCATTGAACTTTGGGAATTGCAAAATGCCTTTTATCTATCATTACAGCAAGAAATGATGGAACGTGAAAGACCAATTCCACTAATCGTTCTTAACTCCTTTTTACAAAATGTACGAAAGACTTCTTTGACGGTAACAGGGCTTATCGAAGGCTCGATGGATCGAGATTTACCCTTTTATTTCATGCAAGTTGGGAAATGGTTAGAACGTGTAGAAAAGACGATTCGTATGGCTTTAATTATACTGGAGCAACATAAGGAAATAGCCATCTCTTTAATAGAAGCGGACGGTTCGTTTTTACTCGATTTATCGGAGGCGACGGAATCTTTTTTGCGCAAGCATCGCCAAACCAATTTACTTTGTGTGATTCAATATTTATTACAGGATAATCATTTCCCACGTTCAGTGATGTTTTGCTTAGAAAAATTAGAAGAAGCATTTACTTGTTTAGAAAACGATCCTCTTTCAGCAAGATTTTTAGAGCTTCATACCCCATTAAAGAGTTTATTATTTGCTGTGATGAATGTAGATTTATGGAATAGTACCATTGAGGAAACTATTTTGTTAATGGAGGAAAGATTGTGTCAATGTATTGAATTTGGCAATACATTTGCAACAATTTATCATTTATATGAACCCAGCGTACAACCTTGAAAGGAATCAACCACAGCTCCCTTTCAACAAGCAAGTCAGTAATCCAAAGGAAGCGGACACAATGAAATTTGAAATTCAACATACTAATATTTTTCAATATGAGTCTGAAGTCGACCAAAGCCTAAATACAATCCGCTTAAAGCCAAGGGGCGATGAGCGTCAGCGCTTATTATCCTATCGAATTACCATTACACCTTCATCTTTAACGCGTGAGCATACAGATATATGGGGCAATACGGTTGGCACTTTTTATATACCTGAGCAGCACCAAGAGCTAGAAATTCAGACGACCTCTATTGTCAGCATTCAACGTGCACCATTTATTCATCGCATTCAATATTCACCAGAAATGCAGACCATTTTTCACTCGCAACTATTTTATGAGCATTATTTACCCTATTTAAAGTTTACACATTTTACGTATATGACAGAAAATCAGTTAGAGGAAGTTTATCATGCCATTGGTCATGCTGAAAATCCTGTACTATTTTCATTAAATTTAATGCAATATATATACTCGACTTTTGAATACGTTCCTGGTGCGACCGATGTTACGACAACTGCAAGTGAAGCCTTCTCCCTTAAGCGAGGGGTTTGTCAGGATTTCACCCATGTCATGCTTGCAGTGCTAAGAGCTAAAGGAATTCCTGCACGCTATGTGAGCGGTTATTTATACGTCGATGAAAACTCTGCCTTGATCGGTGATATTGCAACCCACGCATGGGTAGAAGTCATGATACCAGGAATCGGTTGGATTGGTCTAGATCCAACTAATAATGTAGAAGTATTAGAAAATCACATTATTTTATGCATCGGTCGTGATTATTCCGATATAAGCCCAGTTGAAGGTGTTTATTCAGGTGGTAAGCATGATTTATCAGTTAAAGTGAGTGTTAAAGCATTGAGTCATTTGTAACAAAAACGTGTAATGTTTTAAATTAAACCCCCTGATTTTTCTACGCTAGGAAGAAGAATCAGGGGGGTTATTAAATATATGACTCTTCAAGCAAATTTAAAGAAATTTATGTAATAGCACACTATACACCTCTTTTATTTCCCCAAACAAGGGCATGCAACTGTGGCAGTACTTTGACATCTCTTAATTCCTCATCCTTAATCACTCTATCAATTAGCGCATGATATTTATCTAATAAATGTAGTATTAATCGTGAATTGTCAGTCGTCATGAGATCATCATTACCGACTTGGAGATAAAAAGGAATCATTGGATATCGTTGGTGAATTTGTTTAGCATAATCGTAATCCCCTTGAATAAAAACGACTATTTTGATGGATATATGTTGATTACTGTTTCGATTTTTAAGTTTTTCGAAGATATCAGAGAGGATCAAATAGTCTGTGGTCATTCCAGAACTAGGTGGCTTTGGTGAGATAGTCAGTTCATCAATCTCATACATCCATTTTTGCCACCTACTTCCCTGTGTTTCCACTCCGACCTTTATGTCATTTTCTTTTAAAATTGCAATGAGCTCTCCCAAATTTTGATGGAGTGCAGGATTGCCGCCTGAAATCGTGACAAATGAAAAGCCACTGCCTCCAAGACGTTTCAACTCAGTCCAAATTTCTTCTGCTGTCATTTGGACAATAAGATGCTTTCCGCTGCCATCCCACGTAAACGATGAATCACACCAAGAACAGGAATAATCGCAGCCGGCAGTTCTCACAAACATTGTCTTCTGGCCAACTACCATTCCCTCACCTTGAATCGTCGGTCCAAAAATCTCGATAACAGGTACCTTACTCAACTTCCATCCACTCCCGTCTCGCTTCTGCATAGCTTGTCGGAGTTTCATATAACCTGATAAACTCTACACGCACACCGTTATATTCTTGTTCATCAAGCAAGGCAGCAGCCATCTTTTCGTAAATCCAAACAACAATGTTCTCTGCCGTCGTATTCATAGGTGGAAGCGTTTCATTTAAATAACGGTGATCCAAATGAATTTCTATTTTTTGTTTCCAAATGCCTTTAATATCGCCAAAATCAAACATCAATCCGCGTTCATCTGTGTATCCACTCAGTCCTAATACTACGCGATACGTATGACCGTGCAGGTTTTTACATTTCCCTTCATAATTATGTAAATGATGAGCAGCATCGAAGGTAAATTCTTTGCTTACGAGTACACGCTTTGCATGATAGTTCAATTGATTTCTTTGAATATCCTCATCTATTTTTTGGAGTTTATCGACGATTTTAAAATCTGACATGCTTTAAGACTCCTTCCTGTAACTCATATACTCATCTAGCCCTTTTTTTCGCAGTTTACATGCTGGGCATTCCCCACAGCCATCTGCTATTACACCGTTATAGCAAGTCATCGTTCTTTCCCGAACAAATTCAAGTGCCCCAAATTGATCAGCAAGCTCCCATGTCTGTGCCTTATTTAGCCACATCAATGGTGTATCAATCACAAAGGAATCATCCATCGATAAATTTAACGTTACATTTAAGGATTTAATAAAAACATCTCGGCAATCTGGATATCCGCTAAAATCCGTTTCACAAACGCCAGTTACAATATGCTTAGCTCCTACTTGGCTCGCTAAAACTCCCGCAAATGAAAAAAAGAGAAGATTTCGGCCAGGTACAAAAGTCGATGGAAGCTCACCATTATCTCCGTCTTCTACCTTTATGTCTTGTCGTGTCAACGCATTCGGAGCAAGCTGATTCAGGAGTGACATATCAAGAATGTGATGCTTAACACCGAGCTCACCTGCTATCTCCTTCGCACATTCAATTTCAAGACGATGCCTTTGACCATAATCAAAAGTTACTGCCTCAACCTCTTCAAAACGTTCTTTTGCCCAGAACAAACAGGTTGTACTGTCCTGACCTCCACTAAATACAACAATTGCTTTTTCCTGCTTCATCTATAAAAACTCCCTTATATCGAAAAAACAGCACTCTAAGAAAAAGCGCTACTTTCTTCTTAGTTTTTAAACGAATATTGTGTACCTTGGTTACCCAATAATATTAAATCCTTCAACCTTCTTCACGGCTTTGGCCAAACATAAAAAAACCTCCTTGCAAAATGTTTCCCAACACTTTTCAAGAGAGGCATTACCAATCATTCTATTAAAACATAAGTAAAAACATAAAAAAAAGCCACGTCCGATATGGACATGGCATATTGTCATGTTTCCATAGTTTTTTATAGAGGGTATTTGCTATGAACCTCTCCCGTTCTAGTCCGGGCATTCTTTTCATCAATATAATACATAAAATAGTATAAAACGTCAAATTGATTTTTTATAAAATCTTCCCATGAATGCTTCTCTGGAAAAAATGACTGTTATATTGCCCTATATTTTAGCAGTATACTAAACATTTTGCTGAGATTAGATTCATTAATATTTTGAGGATATATATAGTCACATTACTTCAATAAATCACTATTCCATTGTCTAGAACTGATTTATTTTGCACCTGATTTCCTAAAATATATAGCTTTTTCAAATTGGGCAAATTCACTAAAGGCTCTACATTTGAAATAGCGTTATTTTCCAAATGAAGCACCTCAATTTGTTGCCAATTTTCCATAAAACTTAACGATTGTAGTGAACTATCTTGTATAGTGAACGAACGTAGAGCTGTTAAGCCAGCAAAGTAAGGCATAACCTTATCAACTTCATGCACCCAATCACCATTACCTATTCGATAGGATACATCATTCAAAGTTAAATGTTCCAGTATGTTGTTGTTAAATGAATTTTGACTATTAATTTGAAACCTACACTCATTACAATTTAACGTTTTTACATGCTGTAAATTGAATAATTCACTCGTCTCTTCATAAAAAGATGTTTCATTTAAATTTATTGTTTGTAGATTTGGCAGACGATTTAAAGAACGAATGCCCGTAAAATCGCCAGATTCCATCGCTGTAAGTTGTTCTAGCTGTGGGTATTTCAGTAATTCTGCTCCATTCAAATACGACTGTGCTCCACTTATATCAACAGTCAAATCTTTTAAAGCAGGCGCCTCTAACTTGGATAAGAAAGTATTTTTTAATTCCGCTTTTTTTAAATGAGGTGCTACAATTGATGCTATTTGGCCACTATAACCAGTTATCGATAAATCGGTCAGTGAAGTCAGGCTGTTCACAATATCAAGCAAATCTGATTTATAAAGAGAAGCTAAACGCAGCTTGGTCAATGAAGACTTATTTCTAAGGCGTTCTAAATTTGTAATATCCATATTTTCAAGATCAAGAGATTGCAAGTTAGGCATGTTTTGTATAAAATCAAGCGTTTTTAAATTTTTTACCGCTGTAAGTTTCAATTCTTGTAATTGATTCAGTGAATAGAACGAGCTAAAATCTGTCGCCTCACTATAATCTATTGTTAACGACTCTAGATCAGTAAATGATGACAACCACTTTAAATCATTGGCAAAACTTAAAGACAATGATGTTAATGGCAGTTTATTCAGAATAGCGAAGTCTGTAACTGTCTCGGTGTGATACGAAATTTCAAGTGATTGAAGATTAGGAAACTCTAATAATAAAGCAAGTTCATCATTACTTCGAATTTGAATAGAGAGCTCTACAACATTAGACTTATCGCTAAAATAGTCAGCAATTTTACTAAATGATTCATTAAAGCTACCTGTATAGCTTTTTAAGCCTTCCAGATGTCGGAAGCTTACCTTTTCACTTTGTGATATTTCATAATCGCCCATCAAATTCAATACCGTCAGACCAGTAAAGGCTTCAAAATCTTTTTGTTCGATTTTTTTTGTATTTAATAACTTATCCATAATAATATAGTTAGAAATTTCGGCTTGCTTATTTGTAAACGGATCATCAAGGCTGTAATCAAAATGCCATTGATCTTCAGAATAGTATGCCTTTAAATAACGGATACTTGCGATTTCTTCTTTAGTTGGCATTGCTCCACCTTTATCAAAAATATCTTTTAAAAAGAATAAAAGAACTTCGCTTTCAGGCATTTTTCGAACAGGTATGTCCTCACGCTTACCATATTCTGTTTGATTGCCGCTCAAAAGAAAATAGCCAAAGAATGCACAAAGGATGACAATTGGTATTATTAAAAGCGCTTTTAAATTCTTTTTTGGACGTGTATCTTTATCCGCAGAAGTTGTACCATAATAATTATTAATCGTCTGATCAACATAATAGACTTTATTCTCTTTCAACATTATTTCAGTTTCACAAAAAGGACATTTGAATGATTGTCCCTCTCTATATTCAATTTTCCCATTACAATTCGGACAATTTAATTTAATGATTTCCACTGGCAATCCCCTCTCCAGCTCTACTTTTAATTAAGCTTAGTTGTCTGAAAAATAATTGTCAATATTTCTATTAAATACTATTTATCTTCCACCTTAAGACCTACAAAAAAAAGTCGCCCATAAGGAGGGCACTGAAAAAGTCTATATCTTCTCACATTGTGAGGTATTCAACGATTAAATCGTTGAATACCCCGCTTTTTTCATTTGGTACTGTGACTCTACTGTTGTTTTCCGAAGCATTCTGCTCGCTTTCCGCGGGCGAGCGCCGAGCCTCCTCCTACGCTTCGCTTCGTGCGGGGTCTCGTCTGTCTCGCTTTCCCGCAGGAGTCGAGCGATGCTTCTCCAAACAACGCAATGTATCACACTATTATTTTAGTCACGCTTTCCTTTATAATAAAAGAATTAATGTGCAGGTGGTGCCCCCTGATGATTTCAAATCAAGAAACCCTTAATTTAAGTCCATATATGGCGATCTACGATATTGTTGTGCCAAAAGATAATATACTTCGCCAAATCAATGAACTTGTTGATTTTGCATTCATTTTAGAAGAGTTAAAAATAAAATATTGTTTAGACAATGGACGTAATGCCATTCCTCCAATTCGTATGTTTAAGTACTTATTATTAAAAGTCGGATACACATGCCGAACAAGAGGCATTTCAAAATACGGAAGCATTTAAGCAATTAGCCGCAAATCGCTACAAAGTAGAAGCGAAGAATAGTGAATTAAAAAACGGACACGGGTACGATACGGCATCGACTGCGGGTCTATTTGGCATGGAAATTCAAGGTGCTACAACGATATTCGCTGTCAATTAGCTACTAAACGAAAATGAATAAGGAATAGAGACAGAAATAAGGCACTTCCTGTTCAAAATTGAACAAGAAGTGCCTTATTTTTATCTGAAAAAGGTTCGCTTTTATGAAAATGTAAGTTTTTCAGTACCCTCCACATAGGCGCCTTTTTTTGTGTTTATTCACTTTTTTATACAATAAGTTTAAACTTCTGGTTTACTATTACTTGTGATACAGTTCTACGTAACATGGATAAGCGGTTATTATACGTCACTCAAGCCTCAACTTCCTTCGAAAGAAGCTCCACAAAGTCCCTATAATCTTCTGTCGTAAGAGTAAGTTTCTACATTTAAAGGTTTATTCATCACAATCAAGTGCGTCTTTCACAAATGTAGGAAGTGCGAATGAACCAACGTGTAAGTCTGTATTGTAATATTTCGTTTTTAGAGTAAATTTTTCCCAAGTATCTACTTGAATATCTTTAATTGGATGTAATGCTTTTGAAGCAAATCCGAATAGCCAGTGTCCCGATGGATATGTTGGCATATGGAATTGATAGACGCTCGCGATTGGGAAAATACCTTTAATTTTTTTATGTGCTTTACGCATGTTTTCCGCATACTCCGCGAAGTATGGTGATTCGTGTTGGTTAATTAGAATTCCTTTTTCATTTAATACACGGTAACATTCTTTATAGAAAGCTGTTGTAAATAAACCTTCACCGACTGAAATTGGATCAGTAGAATCTACTAATATTAAATCGAATGATTGATCAGCTGCGTTTTGAACGTAAGCTAAGCCATCATCGAAAATCATTTCCATGCGTGGATCTTCTTCGACACCAGCAGCTGTAATTGGAAGGTATTTTTGGCACAAACGGAATACTAACTCATCAATTTCAACCATTACTACTTTTTCTACTGATTCGTAACGTAGTACTTCACGAGCAGTACCACCATCACCACCACCGATAATTAATACTTTTTTTATATCTGGGTTGGTAGCGAATGCTGGGTGCGTAATCATATCGTGATAAACGAACTCATCTTTTTCATTGACCATCATTAATTCGTCTAAAGTGAAGAAAGTACCAAACTCATCACCTTTATAAAAATCAATTTTTTGGAACTGAGATTGTTCACTATGAATTTTTTCGTTGTATCCGATTGAAAATTTACAGTGATCGCTCCATTGTTCTGTATACCATTTCATTAAATCACGTCCTCTAATACTTCTTGTTTCACTAGAATTGTATCAATTTTTTGTTCTGCAAATTGGCGAATTTTATCTGCCATTCCACGAGGTACTTCAAATGATTCTGTCTTTTTCGCTTGCAGTTTTTGTTCTAAATATTCTGCTGCTTTCCAAGGACTTACTGAGTCGCCACAAGTGTAAACATCTACAGAAGCAAAGCCATATTCTGGCCAAGTATGAATCGTTAAATGTGATTCAGCAATAATTACTGCACCTGAAACACCATATGGGTTGAAATGATGGAAGCAAGATTCTACAATTGTCGCCCCAGAATAGTCTGCCGCCTCATTCATAAACTGCTCGATTAAAGCATTTTGCTCAATAATTTCACTTGGGCAACCATAAAATTCGATTAATACGTGTCTACCTAATGTTGATAATTCAATGCTCATTTATCTATCTCCCTTACGACTGTTATATAATTTTCTTCTTTCGTTTCGAACAGAACATTTCCAAAATTATGAAAATAGAAGTTATATAATTCTACTACTTCCTCTGAAATAACTTCTCCGGGGATCACTAGTGGTATTCCCGGTGGATAAATCATTAATGAATCTGCACTAATTCGACCTACCGCATCATAAATTAAAATTGTTTCTGTTTCTGCATGACACGCCTGTTGCGGTGTCATTGCTAATCTATTTATTTGATTTGCTGTCACATAAGCTGACTGAATCGCATCTTTTTTAGCGTGATTAAGTTCTATATCTTTTAACGCATGTACTAATTTACCGATTGTTTCATTCGTATCAACATGACTAATGACTGCCATTATGACATATCCTTCAGCAAGTTCTAATTGAATTCCATACTGTTGTTTCAATATTGTGTAAACTTCGAAACCAGTTAAACCGATATCGTTCACACGAATAACAAGTTTTGTCCAATCATAGGATTGATTGAAATTTTGTTGTACGTATTCAGCTTGTAGTACTTCATAGCGTGAATTATGTTCAATTTCTTCAATTGCCGCATTAACAATTGACTTTAAATTGCTATAACGTTGCTGTCCAAACAGCGCTAAATCCCTTCGTGCTACATCTAAAGAACTCATTAATAAATAATTTGCACTCGTCGTTTGAAGCATATTTAATACTTTTTGCAAATGCTTCGAATCGATTCGTTTTTCTTGTAGTAAAAGAAGCGAACTTTGCGTTAATGAACCCCCAGTTTTATGCATACTCATCGTTACTGCATCTGCACCAGCACTAATCGCATCGTGTGCATCAGGTAAAAATGTTAAATGCGCTCCGTGTGCACTATCAACAATAACTGTTACATTTTGTTCATGTGCGAGTTGACAAATTTCTTGCAGTTTATTCATCGAACCAAAATATGTTGGATACGTCACAAGTAAAGCTTTCGCTTGTGGATTTTCTGCAAGCGCTGATTTTACATTTTCAACTGAAATTCCGTGTGCAATACCAAAATGTTGATCAACTTCAGGTTGAATAAATACTGGTTTTGCTCCGCTTAATATAATGCCGTTCATAACTGATTTATGGCAATTACGAGGTACAATCAATGTATCTCCCTGTTTACATGTGGCTAAAATCATCGCCAGAATACCTACAGTAGTGCCATTTACTAAAAAGTAAGCGTAGTCTACATTAAATGCTTGTGCAGCTAATTGCTGAGCTTCTTTAATAACCGATTCCGGATGACTTAATAAATCAAGCTCTTTCATCGAGTTTACGTCCATTCTTAATGTCATTTCTCCAAGCGCCCATTTTAATGGGTTTTCTTGTAGCCCCATTTTATGTCCGGGTACATCAAACGGCGTAACTTCTTGTTTAGCGTAATTGACCAAAGCTTCAAATAATGGCATGCGGTCTTGAGTGACTAAAAATTCCTCTGTAGCCACTCGATTTACCACGCACTGCATTATTGACCAATAGCAACTGCTAAGAGTTGCTGTAATTCTGAAACTTTGTCTGTTTTTTCCCAAGTTACACTTACATCACTACGTCCAAAGTGACCATAAGCTGCAACTTGTTGATATTGCGGTTTACGTAGATTTAGCATGTTAATAATGCCAGTTGGTGTTAAGTCGAATAATTGACGAATCGCTATTAAAATTTCTTGTTTCGCTACTTTTTCTGTACCAAATGTTTCTAAAGCGATACTAATTGGTTCACTTACACCAATTGCATATGATAATTGAATTTCACATTTTTCTGCCAAGCCTGCTGCAACAATATTTTTCGCAACGTATCGCGCTGCGTAAGCCGCTGAACGGTCAACTTTTGTACAGTCTTTACCAGAGAATGCGCCACCACCATGACGAGCTGCGCCGCCATAAGTATCAACAATAATCTTACGTCCTGTTAAACCTGCATCTCCGTGTGGTCCGCCTACTACGAAACGACCAGTAGGATTAATTAAAATGCGGAAGTCTTCATTCATACCAAATTGCTTTGCAACAGCTTTAATTACATTTTCTGTAACGTAATCAATGAATGCTACTTGGTCAAAATCATCATCATGTTGTATTGACATTAAAACAGTATCAATTTTAGGTTGCATACTATCTGTATAATCAATTGTAACTTGTGATTTCATATCTGGGCGAGCCCATTTGAATTGACCATTTTTACGTTGCTCAGTTGCTCGTTTTACAAGCATATGCGCCATTTCAATAGCTAAAGGCATAAAGTTCTCCGTTTCATTAGTTGCAAAACCGAACATAATACCTTGGTCACCTGCACCAACTTCTTTAGTATCGCTTGAAGAATCAACACCCATTGCGATATCAGGAGATTGCGTGTGTACTAAAACTTGTACATTGCAGTTATGACCATCAATACCGAACTTATCATCTGTATAACCAATGCCGATTAGGGTATCACGGGCAATTTTTTCGATATCTAGTTCTGCTTTTGTTGTGATCTCTCCACCAACAATTACTGTGTTTGTAGTTGTGAATACTTCACATGCCACACGAGATAGCGGATCTTGTAATAATGCTGCGTCTAATACTGCATCTGAGATTTGGTCTGCAATTTTATCTGGATGTCCTTCCGAAACAGACTCCGATGTGAATAATACTTTTTCTGACAATTTTCACTGCTCCTAACAAATTTATAGATTTTAGGGCATAAAAAAAAGCTCACCCAATTTTAAGGAAAGCTTCGAATACTATCAGCTGCTGTTCCTCTTATTGTTCACAAAAGTTAATTTTGTGCTCAGGTTCGGCCCACTGGATTTAATTCATGATGAACTAAATTGTTTGGCCACCGTATCTTCGACCCCTCGTCTCAACGGTTATTAATAAGAGCTATATTATTATGCTGAGACTCATATTAAGTCATAAACATTTGAGTGTCAATTTATTTTTTAATATTTTTTTATAATTAATCGCTATGAAAATCAATTCATTTACCCTTTCGAACCAAAAAATACTAAGTGTAACATTTTGTAAACATTAAATATTTATTATAAAAAATGAATAAAAATGCATTTGGTGCTTTTTAATATTAATAATAGAATGAACTCCTATTTAATTTATAAATAGATGTGTCAAAATAACATATTGTAAGCAAAAATTATTTTAGATAAACAAAGAAAATATAGTTAATTTTAGCGTCTTTTATTTATAGAAATCATTTAAATTTCTATAATTCAGAATATTATTTTCGGTCAATTATAAGAAGAACATGACGATTCTTTGATTTCAAACAAGGTGTGTTGATCAACTAATTTAAAACCATATTTATTAAACTGCTAGGTTAATTTCCACTACGGATGCTCGCTTTCCGTGGGTAGTACCTTCACTCAAATCAACAAAAAATATCAAAGTTTTATTATAAAGCGAAAGCCTATCTTTATCTTTCAATGAGGGGGCTCATCAAATATCGCCACCTTTTGGAATCATTTCATCTAAAAAGGTATGCAAAACTACTCTGTTCACATACCTTTTCATAATTTCTATTTATAATAAATAGTACTTACTGTTAATACAGTTCTCTGTAACATGTATAAGTGCGGTTTTTTCCAATCAGATTTATAATATAATCTAAGGACGTGTTTGGAATGAATTTAGAGATTGGCTTTTTACCCAAAAAGTATTATGATAATGCACCTTCAACTGGGGGCTATAACTTTTTTATAAATGAAGGCATTCAATACGCCATTAATATTGGCGAGATGTATTATCCAGACTATACAGACGAACAACTTGCTTTATTTACAGAAAGCTTAGCCCCATTTCCACTTTATTATTTATTCGAGCAGAGTGATAGAAAAATTATTGAAGAGATAAAATATGAATTACATGATGCACAGCTACCATTTGAAGTATTTTATCAATCAAAAAACAGCACTTATTTAATGATTACTGTCATAAAACATCAAGAACTAATGCGCCTAATTCCTATCCTGATTTGGCAGCATAATTATAATATGAGCTCTTTGTGGTCGAATCGAAAAGACACTTTTATGATAGAGAGCAAAATTTGGGACGCGAAACTTGCAGATGGGATAGATCCTTTGATAGAGGAGACCATTTGCATTCATTTTAACGAACCAACAACTGCTTTTTTATTTAGTCATGACTTCAAAGGTACAGATATTTTTTCAAATGAAAATCGCTTTTCAACATTAGAAGATGTACAAAAGTTACTACCCTCTTTTATTAAAACTGACATTATTGAATTTGGATAAATGAAAACCACCTAAAACGTTGACACTCCAACGTTCTAGGTGGTTCTTTTCATAAACCGCATTTACCTATGGTAAGGTTCAACGAAACTAATTTGTAATTGTATTACCTATTCTCGCTCGTACGCCTATCTTTTTTGTTAAATATTAAAACAGACGTTTTTCTTCAACTAACTTGCACCGTTAGTAAAAGAAGCGATTGATCTAATTGAACAATCGCCCTCCCTTACTTTAAGTACATTTATTCATTATCTATTTAAGTAATGAAAGTTTCATATTTTAAACGTTAGATTTGAATTTCTCTCCCAAAATAAAATACCGCTGTCATCTGCAATTACAAAATAATTTCCACTAAATGAAAATCCATAGCAATACAAAAAACCTCTATAAATGCGAACACAATTTGTATTGTGTCCTTCGACCAAACAGTCCTCAAACGCAGGTTGATAAATTATATCTTCACAAGGGTAAAGAGGAGATACTCTTTGTAAACAATCCCCGAATTTATTACTGATTGGCAATATGCTCCCACCATACTTGCCTGCCAATTTAATCGATTTATCTTTTAAAACGTCGAAGCCTTCACAAATTAACAAAGTTTCATCTAAAACAAAGTCATCGGTATAATCTCGGGATATTCTTACTGCTCTTGCTAAATCTATAATCCCTCTACCATTAGTAGATACAACAAGTAATAAATCGGATGATTCATCAAACCCGAAATATTCAAAACCACCAATACTAAAATTACCTTTAAAAGTCCAACCAACTGGACTTTTAGCAGAAGGTATTTGTTCTAATATGCTATTTGTATTTTTTCTATGTTCCTCAAATGCCTTACTATTAAAGTAATCCATGATAACCTCCATTAATTAATTTTTAAAAGCGTCCACAAATTTCCATTATTATTAATAATTTGTACACGCTTAATAACAATCCAATACAGACGAAAAACCATCTTTATTCAAAACGCCCCTGTCTTTCAGTAAGCACCCATTTTCGTACATAACCCATCTTTTCCTGAATATTTTCGATTGTTTTTTCACTTTGAAATGCCTTTTGCATGACGGTGTAGCGCAAATCAGTGGCTCTCACATTTGTGCCGATATCCTTTGATATCGTTCGGAAAATTCGCTCAATTGTTTTTGTTGAGATGGCTTTTGATTGACTAGCGTCGCTAACCCAAACCCATTCTCCTACCTTTTCTTTATGTAATTCCTCTGTTGCCTCTTTATAGTGCGCAAGCATTTCCATTACTATTGGAGAAAGCTTTATTTCTCTACGGCCATTTTGATTAGCAATGTAAACCACCGATGAGTCCAAATGAATATGAGACCATTTCATACGTACAAGCTCTGCTGGCTTACATCCTGTTTCCATAAGCATTTGGACGATGCAGCCATTCCGTCTTGCCAGCCAGGCATGCTCCATAGTTTTAGCGTATTGAAAATAAGTTGGCCAGACATTCGCAATTTGCATTAATTGTTTCTTTGTTAGTAATGTCAAAGCCTCTTTCTGTCTCTTTTTTGGCTCTAAAATACCCTCATAGTCAAATGGCTCCACCCACTCTCTTAAAAAGACAAAGTCTACAAAGCTTCGTAATGTAGCAATTTTATGATTAAATGTGTTGACATTTGTATAGGTCTCTTTCAAATAATTACTATATACAAATAACAATTCTTTTAAATGATGATCCACATACAAATAGTTATTGTCATGAGCAAACGCTAAAAATTGCTGTCCATCTATATTGTACTGCTTTTTAGTAGCAGCACTTTTCTTTAAAGAATTTAAAAGTAATAAATAGCTGTTCCAAGCGTCCACTAGTGTGTTCATCTTGCTACCTCCTTATAAACTGTGCGTGTTTTATATTTAGTTTACTATATTTTGGGTGCGTACGTTTATGATTAATTTATATAAAATGTAATGTCGGATAATCTGTAGTGTTTATACATTATCCTGCTTCCACTGTTCAAATGGTCCGCTAGCAGTGTCTCATATCTTTTGCTTTCTTACAATAGTAATTTCACTCTCACTGTTGTAGTACAATTTCTTTAAAATGCCACTATTCTTGTATAACAGGGCTTATTTACATGAAAATTCGTATAATTTAGTGATTATCACCATTTGTGTTATATAATAAGTGTATCAACTATAAAATGTAGGGGGCTTTTCAAGTATGCAAGTAAAAACAACTCGACTTGAAGCAGAAGACGCAAAAATTATTTATCAAGAAACAGCCGGGCTAGCCATTATTACGATCCACCGCCCACAGGCTAAAAACGCGCTAACAGCAAATATGTGGGATCAATTAGCTAAAATTGCCCTACAAGTATTAGATAATCCGAAAAATAAAGTATTGATTCTACGCGGCTCTGGTGAAAACTTTACGGCCGGCTCTGATATTAAAGAGTTCAACGCCATTTCCCTTGATAAAGCAGAAAAAGCATTTGTACATATGGAAAAAACGATTTCCACAATTGAGCGTTTACCGATTCCAACGATTGGCGTAATAAATGGTCCCGCAATGGGAGCAGGTTTAGAGCTTGCATTAGCTTGTGATATACGCATCGGCTCTGAAAAAGCAAAGCTCGGTATCCCTGTCGGTAAATTAGGTATCACATTAAATAACAAATTTGCACAGCGTTTAGTTCAACTAGTTGGCCCTTCTACAACAAAGGATTTAGTATTTACTGGTCGTATGTTTAAAGCTGAAGAAGCATTTAAGCTTGGCATGCTTAACTACTTAGTAACTGAAAAAGACTTAAATAAATACATGATTCGAATGGGTAAACTTGTTGCAGGAATGTCTCCTGAATCTTTACTAGCTGTAAAGAAATCTGTACAAGAATGCGTGGACAGTGCTCCAACATTATGGCAAGGTTCAACACCGTTTGTTGGTAAAGATTTTGAAGAGGGCTGCCGTGCCTTTGTAGAAAAACGTCAACCTCACTTTACACGTCAATCAAAATAACAAACAGGTACTCTGCTCGCTTTCATGCGAATGGAGTACCTGTTTGTTAAAATTTTCGCTTTAACACTACCGATTTAATGTGGAGATGAATCGCATCTAATTCATAACCAAAATGTTGGTGAAATTCTGCCTGTATCGTTTTTTGTAATGCATACAGGCGATCTGGTATCGAATCATGAATGGGTAGCTTTAGCTGTAAGGTAATCGTAGCTTGCACTAGATCACTTAATACGAATTGTACGTGCTCAACCTTGTGTACAATATCCTCTTTTGCACAACAATACGTTAGTAACTGCACGTAAACATGCCTACCGATGTCAATATACTCTTGTTGAAAATCAGGACGAACAATCGTCGTCTCCCCTATTTTTTCACGCTTTGTAGAGAAAATCTCCATCCCTTTTTGAACGAGTCGTTTAAAAAAGTTTTGTTCGACTTGTCGGTACGGTATTGGCATGACATGCTTCCCCTGCGTCTGGCGAATAAAGCGAGCTTTTGCAATTTCTTTTTGAGAACGCACATCCTCAACATAGTAATATGTATCGATAGGAGCAAGCTCAAGCTGTCGGGCTATTGTTTTTGTCATTTTATCGGACGTGCCGATTAGCAAAATTGACTGTACCTTATATGTATCAAGTGCTTTTTTTACATCCTCACAGTGTGTATCATCTGTAAAAATAGCTCGTCGAACGGCTGTTATCGTATTTTTTTCAAATTTAGCAGAAATTCCAGCTACTTTCACACCATTGACAATGAGAAGACCATCATCAATAAGAGCCTCTACCCCGATTTTATGAGCGAAAACAAGTGCGCTTGTACTTTTTCCTGTTCCACTTGGACCACTTAAAGAATAAACATTCATGACAAACAGCTCCTTTCCATTTCATGATAGCAGAAACGTAACACTTTTTCCGTCATAGAATGTTGTTTCCAACATTTCACCACCTATAGAGGTGGGAGACTACAGCTGACAGAAGTTAAATTATTTTCGCTAGACTACGCACACATCTTCTTCATTATTGAAATATATTCTTTTTTCAGAATAACTTTCCCTTTATGTGCTTTAGTATGATAAAATGTGAACTACTATTCTGTTATAGAACTATAAGGAGTGTACTAGTTTGAAAATCGTACCATCTAAAAAAATGTCTTTATTTACAGCAGCAATTTTCGGAGATTTAAAAAATCATGCCAAGCTACAGGAAGCGAAAGGCATGAAAATGATTGACTTAAGCTTAGGTAGTCCAGACCTACCCCCTGATGCTAAAATTCGCGAGCATTTATCGTATAGAGCAGGCTTAGCAGAATCCTACGGCTATACATTAACAGGTACACAACGTTTTTATGAAGCTGTAAGTCGTTATTATAAACGTCGTAGCAATGTAGATTTAGATCCCGCTTCAGAAATCATTCAAACAATTGGCTCTCAAGAAGGATTAGTGCATTTACCAATCGCTTTTTGTGATCCAGGAGATATCGTATTATCCACAAACCCAGCTTACGTTGCCTATGATGCAGGAATTCATCTCGCAGGAGCAACTCCCTACTATATGCCTCAAACAGCTGACAATGATTATTTACCAGACTTAGATACTGTTCCTGAAGATATTGCTCAAAAAGCAAAGCTACTAATTTTAAACTTACCAGGTAATCCGGTGCCTGCAATGCCTTCATTAGCTTATTTTGAAAAAGTCATTGCCTTTGCGAAAAAATATAACATCATCGTTTTACATGATGCAGCATACTCAGAATTCTACTTTACAGGTGATGGCCCAATTAGCTTCCTAGCCACTCCAGGAGCAAAAGAAGTTGGGATGGAGATTAACTCTTTATCGAAAAGCTTTAGCCTTGCTGGTACACGTATCGCGTATATCGCAGGTAATGCTGAGATGATTTCGATCTTAAAACAATTAAAATCAAATTTAGATTTCGGTATTTTCGAGCCAATTCAAGATGCTGCGGTCGTAGCTCTTGATAACGCAGAGGAAATTACAGCAAGCCTACGTGCAACTTTCTCAGAACGCCATAAAACATTAATGAATGGCTTACGTGCATTAGGTTGGGATGCAGCCCCTTCTGACGGTGGCATGTTCGTCTGGGCAAAATATCCGTACGATATTGACTGCACAGAGCTAGCTTTTAAAATAATTGAACAAGTTGGCATCGTAACAGTCCCTGGTACAGTATTTGGTTCTGCTGGACAAGGTTATTTACGTTTAGCCCTAGTACAACCAAAAGAATTGTTACAGGAAGCTGTTGATCGTTTAGCACAAGTGCAAGTTACACCACAAAAATAATCATATAAACTACATAAGACCCTTCTAACTTTAATGGTTGGAAGGGTTTTTGCTATAGCTAATTATGTAATCCTCAAGTATCGGTCTATCAGGAGGACTAATATTTTTGGGTAAATCATCTAAAGAGAAAAATTGTAACATTGTTGCCTCGTCCTTATCATGCATGAGGGTGCCACTATATTCTTTACATTCAAATGCTGTAACAACGATATAAACTTCATCACCATGCGGATATTGATAATAAAAATCTTGTCCAGAATACGTATTGAGCAATTTCAGATTTTTTGCCTTCAGTCCTGTTTCCTCAAATAATTCTCGATGGGCAACTTCCTCTAATGTTTCCCCCAGCTCCATCGATCCCCCAATTAACCCCCAACACCCGTTATCTTTCCGAAGCTGCATTAAAACCTGTTGACGATTATTAATGACCAATAAACAAGCACCACACATAATTAATGGTCTGGTTCCAACTACTTTACGCAAATCTTTTATATATCCCATAAAATCCCCCTTTAATACGTAGGTTCTTATTCAACTCTCTTATTCATTAAAATTGACTGGTATTTTCACTAACAAATAGTCTCGAGTCCACTTTTGTGTCGCTACAATCAAATTTTCACCATGTCTTTCAAAGAAGAGTCCATTACCATCCTTTTGTATGAAAGTCCAACCGTTTTGATCAAGCATTTCTTTGATTATTTCATCAGCTACAGATGTATCTCTTTCCTTTATCACATACCATTCTTGACCGTTTTCGTTCGACAATTTAACAAGTTGTTTCTCGGAATCATTTATTTTTTCTATAACTTCTTTTTTACTTATATTTTCTATAGGGAGTGAAGGAAGATAAAGTTTATTGTAAAATACAAATACTCCAACAAGGAAAATGATTATTCCGATTGTTAATATCACCTTTTTCATAAAACACCTCCTAGTATACTTTCAACAAATATCCACAAACCCCTTCTCTCTCCTATTTTACAGCAGGCTTAATTTAAATAGATACTGCTTCAGCAATTCTTATATGGATCCCGTCAGGAAAATACGGATTTACAACGATAAGAAAATTAAAAAAGCCAACTTCTTCATAATTAGAGAATGGACTAGCCTAATTTAATGAGACAATATTAATCACATTCGTAAATGTTACACTTTAAGAAGAACATTTATCGGTGGTGCTCGGGGATCTTTACAACCATTTGATAAAATAAAAAAATCCTGTTTTCACAGGATTTTTTCTTATTATTTTTTAACCACAGGCACCCAAAATTCACCGTAGAAAGTGCCGTCGCCATTATCTTTGCGATAAGTCGCATTTGGACCGCCGATATAAGCATAGTCAGTGATTTTGGCCAAGACTTCGCCAAAAGCACGGTATGTCAGCTGATCAAACAAAGTTTCCTTGTCGCCATTTCCTGCGACCACGATGTACTCGCTCTCTGGAAACTCGATGATGCGTGTTGCGTCAGCCACTGATTTGCCAGCTTCTACAGCGAAATAATTCCACGGTTTGCCTTGATAAACCTCGTTGACTGACCATTCCCGATCGTCTTTTGCGGCGTCTTTGAGCTTATCAAAACGCCCGTCAGCCTTGAGTCCGTCCCAAAACTCAGCCTTTTCCTTTTGCATGGCTGGCATGTCTTTGAAATCCGACTGTATTGAAAATCCATAAGCGGTCAATGTGAATGATTTTTTGTGTTCAAGTGTGTAATCTGCCATGTGAGTGCTCCTTTTATCCAGGTTTAACTTCCAAGAGTCAGGGGCCGCTACAAAATGCCAACGAACCCCAAATTTGTCAAGCAATAAGCCTTCTTTACCACCAAAAGCTTGCAGTTTGTACTCTGCCAAAATGTTGACAGAATCATGTTGAGAGACTTTTGTCCAAAGAGTACATAATTTCTCCGCGCAAACTTCCTCTTTATTTTATCAAATCTATGGAAAAGCTTCATTGTGTGGAAATTGGCTTGAGCTTATCGCGCTGTTTTTTACGTAAGACGATAAGCGACCCAAGCGATGGTAAAAATAACAATGATGATTTTTGCGAGTTTTCCAAGTATTATTTTCCTTTTAAATTAAGGTCTTGATAGAGATTAGCCTTCGACTTTTTCCGCACGAAGCCACATTTCGCCGTAGAATTCACCGTTTTCAACTGCTTTAACGAATGTTGAGTTACCTGGCCCAACGTATTTGTAGTCAGTGATTTCTTGCATCATGCCACCGAAAACTTTGCCTGTGATTTCGTCATCAAGGCGGTCTTTGTCAGCGCCTGTGCCAGGCACGACGATGTAGTCGCCAGCAAGGAAGTCGAGGACAACCGAGCCTTCCACGTCGAACTCACCCATTACACCGAAGCCGCGCCAAGCCTTACCGTCGATAACGTAGTTGATTTGATATTCTTGCCCATCAGCGAGTGTGAGTAGTTCGGCAAGCTTGCCGTTTTCAGTGATTTCAGCTTTTTTCGCTGCAGTTTTTGCTGCATTACCAGCCCAGTCGTTGAAGTTTTCAAATGAAACACCGAAAGCAGTCATTTTGTAGTTTTCTGAGATTGTTTTGATTGAGTAGTTAGACATTTTGTTGTCTCCTTTGGGATTTATTTTTTACAAGATTGATTCTATTTTCTAAATGTATCAAAAAATGATACTCTTTATTGAAAATCAAAAAAGCAAAGTTTTTTTACTTTTCCCCTGATTCATATTTTCAATCATAAAATGTAATCTGTAAGTACTGTCATTTTTTTTTTGCTACATTTTTGATACAATTAAATCATGAAAAAAACAGAACGAGTGAACCTTATTATGCGCTACATCAATAACCGCGCTCATTTTACGATAGCCGAGATTCAGCGGGAGTTTAAGATTTCCCGCGCGACTGCAATCCGCGACATTGACGAGATTCAGGCGATGGGTTTTCCGCTAACGACCGAGCTTGGGCGTGGTGGCGGCTATCATGTCCTGCAAAATCAGTATCTGCCTTCCGTCCGTTTCACGCCAGAGGAGCTGAAGGCGATTTTTATCAGCTTTATCGCCTCGAAAAATTCGCAGCTGCCTTATCTGCAAAATCGCCGCTCAATCACTGAAAAACTTATCGGCATCGCGTCGCAAACTCAGCAAGACGAGCTGATTGAGCTGAATAATATCTTGCTTTTCGAAAATACAAATCCTGGCAATCCGAATCTTTTGGAGCTTGATGATGCGGCGCCTGTGGAGCTGAACCAGCTGATTTCGCTTGCTGTGCGGGATAAGCATTTGCGCGTGACTTATGAGCTGAGTCCTGGCTGGTCCCAGTTGATGGACGTTTTTTTGTTGCATATTTTTAACTCGAACGCACAGTGGCTGGTCGAGGTTTTTGATTTTAAAACGGATGAGTTCCGTTATTTGCCTGTTGAAATGCTGAGGGATTCGGCAATTTCTGAGCAGGAGATGAAGTGGTCCGAGCAAGAGATTTTGAACAAAAAACTGCTTGGTGCACGGGAGTCCAATCTTGTTGTGAAGTTAGATACGACTGGGATTCAACGCTTTAAGCGTATGCACCCGCCCGGGATTATTTTGTCCTTTACGGGGATGTTTCAGTCGAGCGGAATTTTCAATGTTCAGCTGGATGTAACCAATGTTGAGACGCTGAATTTTTATGCGGATTGGCTTTTATTTTTGGGAAAAGGGGTCGAGTTTCAACGTATACCTGACGAGCTACGCGTGATTTTGGAAGAGCGTTTAGCAAATTTAAGATTTTCTTGAGTTTTATCTAAGAAAATACAAAGGTCTTTAAAGAAAATATGAGTATGTTTGAGATTAGCTCATTCAACAAGAGAAGGAACAGTTACAGTACTATGATTGAAACAGTTATAAGCAGTTACAAGTAATAAATGATGTTACGAGAAGCTGTTGATCGTTTAACCTTCACAAAAATAAACATATAGACAACTAGAAAACCCTTCTAACTTTAATTGTTAGAAGGGTTTTCAATGTTAAGTTATCTAAACACAATTTTCTGCTGTTTGCCCCGTTTGTTCTTGTCCAATATTCACCTCCCCCTTTAAGTTCTACAAGTATAAATTTTAAACTTGGATGCAGCAAAAGATTTATGCTCGATAAAAAAACAGCTACTGCACGTTCACAGTAGCTGTCTCTTCTTACACATCATATTTTTGATGAATCTCATCTTCGTAACGATTATAACGCTGTTTAAATAGCTTGAATAAATGTGTCACAAGCACTTTAATAATGGCATAGCCCGGGATCCCTAAAATGACACCTGGAACGCCAAATAAAGAACCAGCCGTTAATAACACGAAAATAATTGTAATTGGATGGATACTAAGTGATTTACCCATAATTTGAGGAGAAATGAACTTCCCTTCAATGAGCTGTACGACCGTCCAAACAATGGCTAGCTTAAATAGCATGAATGGTGATGTTACAAGAGCGATAATGACCGCTGGCGTAATGGCAATGACTGGCCCTAAGTATGGAACCACACTCGTGATCATAGCAAGAAAACCTAGCAATAAGGCATATTTCATACCGATAATTAAAAAGCCAATAGTCACCATGGCACCTATACACATTGACACTAAAATTTGTCCTTGAATATAGGAACTAATTTGCTTGTCCATGTCATGGAAAATTTCGTGTACTTCTTTACGTATACGTGGCGGGCAAATTTTTAAAATAAAGCTCGGTAGTTTTTCGCCATCTTTAAGTAAGTAAAATAAAATAAATGGCACTGTAACTAATGATAAAACAATTCCTGTTAACGTTGAAACGAAGCCGGTAATACCAGATGCCACGCCTTGCGCTAAATTCGCAGCTGTATTTTTTACCGTCTCCATCGTATCCGTAGTAAAATTCTTAACCATTGAATCATAGTTTAAATTAACTTTATCTAGGTACTCGTTGATTCGTGAATTGTTAAAAAAATCAGCAATATTTTGTGTAAACGCCATAAAATACCCAGGGAATTCCTGTACTAAATTAGTGAACTGGTCACGTAAAAACGGATAGACAAGAACTACTAATAACGTTATTATGCCGATCAGAATAATATATAGTAGAAAGATACCCCAAACTCTTGGGATACGCCATCTTTCGAAAAGCCCTACTATTGGACGTAATAAATAATACCCAATACTGGCCAGTACCCCTGGCAGAATAACTACCTCAAATAAAACTTTAAGCGGGGTAAATATAAAGGAAACTTTTTGGAACATGAAAATAACACATGCTAGCAATAATAAAATAATCAGTGTAAAAAATAAATTTTTACCACCTAAAAAGCGAATAAACTTTGTTGAAAAGAAATTTGAACGCTCTTTTGGCCTTTCTTTTTCCATCGACTCACCCCATTACAAATCCTTTATCAATATAGTACAGGATAATGTTGGATTTTGCGAAAAATCACTCTAGGGAAATGCCTAAAAAATTACGTAAAAACTCTTTATTTTTTTCTACATCAATAATAATTGAATCACCGACACCACTAATGTTTCTGAAGCTATAACTACCTTCAATTGGAATAGTTGTTTTTTCAATTTTGACTTTACCTTTTGACACCATTTTCAGCACTTGTTGAACCTCTTCTGCTGATGAATAGTCCGTTGTAATATATCCTTGTGCTGCACCGACAAATTTTGGTAAGTTCAACATATTTCGAGGTGATAAAACTTCATTTTTTAAGGCTTCAATTACCTTTTGCTGACGCGCTACCCGACCAAAATCCCCTTCAGCATCATGACGGAAACGAGCAAAGCCAAGTAATTCTTTTCCGTTTAAGTTTTGCACACCTTGTTTTAATGAAACTCCAATATTTTCGGACATATCTTTATCTACATCGATTTCAACTCCATTTGGCGCTAAAATATCTACAAGTGATTCAAAATTTTTAAAATCAATAATTGCATAATGATGAATTGGTAGGCCAAACATATTGCCGATCGTATCTTTTAATAATTGAACACCGTCTAAATAATAAGCCGTGTTAAGTTTATAGGATTTATAACCTGGAATCTCTGCATAAATATCTCGCATGAGTGACACGAGCTTCATATCATTTGTTTTTTTATTCCACGATAAAACCATCATTGTATCTGTACGTGATTTTTCTTCACCACGAGAATCTACCCCTAATAATAAATAGTTTTCAACATCGCCTTTTACTGTATCACCGGCGAAATCCTCTTGATCTACCTTTGTATCACTTGCCAATTTGAGTCCACTTCGATATTGCATAACGGAATAACCTGCAATCACGATGACACAAAGTAATAGCAATGTGAAAAATGCTCTCACTTTACGCAAGCGACGTTTTTGGGGGCGCTGCGAGCGTCTTGAATAATCTTGCTCTTCCATAACTGTTAACTCCTCTATTTTTTATAGTAATGTAACGATTCCACATAAAGAAAGGTTCATTTTATATGATGTTACGGATCCTATCAACAACTACTTATAGGTTATTTTACACCTAATTTGCCAGTAATGAACAAAATAATGCTATAATATTTTCACGAAAGAAAGGATGATGAACATGATCGAGAAAGCTACGTTTGCTGGCGGTTGTTTTTGGTGTATGGTAAAACCATTTGTTGAATGGGATGGTATACATAAAGTCACTTCGGGCTACATGGGTGGCCATTTAGAGAACCCAACTTATGAGGATGTCAAAAAAGGTACTTCTGGTCATTTAGAAGTAGTCGAAATTGAATTCGACCCTAGCGTTTTTAGTTATGAGCAGCTCCTTGATATTTACTGGATGCAAATAGACCCAACGGATGCATATGGTCAATTCCATGACCGTGGTGAATCATATACGACAGCAATCTTTACCTATTCAGAAGAGCAAAAGCGCATTGCAGAAGCATCCAAGGAAAAGCTAGCAAAAAGTGGTCGCTTTGATAAACCTATTGTAACCACAATTCGCGACGCCAAGTACTTTTATCCTGCAGAAGATTATCATCAGGACTTTTATAAAAAAGAGTCTGAGCATTATCAGAAGGACCGTGCGCTTTCTGGTCGAGATCAGTTCATCGTTGAGCATTGGGATAAAGAGTAATTCCTTCATTGAAAGTATATAGCAAACTAAAAAACACGTATTTTGAATGATGTTTAGTCAAAATACGTGTTTTTATGTTTATATACTACCTCATTAAATAGCCGTTTTCCTCGTACAGCACGCTATGAATAGCTTACAGAAATAATAAAAAAGAAAGATACATAAAAATAATGAAAATTAAGATGGAAAAAAGGCAAGAAATAATAAAAATACAACGATTCGAAGCATTAAATATACCATGCTGGATTTCTTTTCTTTTCCTTGAATATTGAAAAGTAGCCAACACGCCTATTATAAAACCAATGATACAGGCGAAGATGCCAAGACATATGGCTACGATATGAATATAATGAGTCGAGTTAACATTATTCGTAAAATGCAAAGAAGTGGTCAAAAATCCTACTCCAACAATAGATATGCTAGTCCGTATCCAAGCTAAATACGTTCTTTCATTTGCTAAATGCTGCTGTGCATATTTTACACTATCTTCTATTTCTTCTGTCCATTTATTTAAAGCCTCCATAAACGAAAATCCTTCCCTATCCCTTTTTGAAAGTCTCGTATTTTGTGAACATAACCCTTAGATAGTCCCTTTAAAAGCTTCAGCCCTCATGAACAGCTCTGATGTTATTGCTTTACTAAAAATTCTGTTATCGCTTGATACGCATCTGTTCCTTCTGATTTAGGGGAATGATAAGAAGATAATTTTACAATGACTGTATCAGCTTTTGATGTTATATGAATTCGCTGGTCAAACTTGCCTCGAGCAGAAAATCCCCCATATCGATCATGGCTAACCCACCATTGATTATGATAGGAGAATCCAGAAAGATAATTATGGGTACTTTCCGCAAGAAATTTTGGGTTCCCCCCTTTTTGAATTCCCCTAATTATATGCTCCGGAATAATTTGTTGGCCATTATAGTAACCATCGTTACACATCATATCACCAAAACGTACCAAATCACGCAATGTAGCTCGCATACCGCCACTTGCTATATCTGTACCTATTTGATCTAAGTGCATGAAGGCATTTTCTTCTGCACCCAATTTAGACCATATAAATTCTTGAATTAATTCTGCTAAATTTTTTCCTGTTAAGCGTTTGATCATCCAGCCCAATGTTTCTGTTTGCCCATTTTCATACTTAAATACAGTACCGGGCTGTATATCTTTTTTGCTTGATATCATAAATTCATAGAGATTTTCCGGTCCATTATAGTTATCCGGTTTTGGCATTGAACCAGATGCAATAAAAATTGGTGTCCCACGGCCAATTCCCATTGGCGTGTTAGCTTCCATATATTTCACAGGAACTTGCATATCAAGCAATTGCTGAACAGTTCCATCACCAAGTCCTGTCCCTTTTAATTCAGGAATATAAAAGGATGCCTTTTGATTTAAATCCAAAACCCCTTCATCAACCAATAAACTAACAATCAACCCGACAAATGACTTTGTAGCAGAGTTCAATGCATGAGGCTGATACGATTTATACCCATTAAAATAATTCTCATACATAATTTTTCCTTTATATAACACTAAAAAAGCATCTGTATTCGTTCTTTCAAGATACGCTAACACACTTTCATCCTTATTTACGTATATATTCGCTAGATTTAATGGATCGTTAGCATATGATAATGTGGTAGGTTTCTGGCTTCCTCTCCAGATAATACGGCAAGGACTCAGTTCACCGCTATGACAATACCCTTGCAAATTTTTTTTTGAAGTAAACCAATTATCCTTCGTCACGATATCCGCTGAATTTGGCGGAAAAGCTTGCATTTTATTTGTTGTTAAATTCTGCATGACAAACTCTCCTTCAATCAATTTTGCCTCGGCATAATTGCGTCCAGAATCGGCTTGTACTTAGGCCTGCAGGATGCAGGTCAGTTAGCCGTTATCGCATGGATGCGATGATTTTAGGCTAACATCCTTTATGAACTCCTTTCCGATTCCGTGACATCCGCCGGAGGCTTTAACTTCTTTCAGCAGGTTTGGGACACCCGCTGAAAAGTAAAAATCCGCATTCATCTCACCACCTATTGGAGGTGGGAGACTTCTGTATCTGTCGCTACGCTTTGGATACAATAGACATTTATAGCTGACGCTTCGCTTTCGCTACCAAAACATTTGTAGCTGACGCTTCGCTTTCGCTACCAAAACATTTGCTGAAAGAAGTTAAAAAGTAGGCTCTATAAGCATATCTTCTTTTGATTCTTTACCTTTATTATTAATTGTTATTGCAGCAATTGCCCCAGCCAGTGCAGAAGCGATTAAAAACCAAAAAACAGCCGTATAAGATCCGTTGAAAATAGTAAGAACAAACCCAATGACCATTGGTGAGATCCCCCCAGCAATCTGTCCACCAAAGGAAACTAATCCTGTCACAGAACCAGTTAATTCCTTACCTGAATACTTAATAATCATCGTGTATAATGAAGTTCCGATAAACGAGATGGAGATAGCATTGAAAGTCAAATAAACAATGCCAAGAGAGACAGATGTTGCATTAAACATCAAATATAGAAAGACACTAGAAGATAGTAATCCTCCCATTGCTAGGTATTTTTCTCTTCCAGCCATATATTTATCTAAAATCAAACCGCTTACATTAAACATAATAAAGGAAGCAACATAGGGGATGGCCATCAAGACACTTGCAGATAACAAGTCCAAACCTTTACTTACCAAATAAGAAGGCATCCAGGTAATCATTCCCCAATTCACGATATTCGAAAAAAATTTTGTAAAGAAAAATTTCCAAAAATTATCGGTTTTAAATACCATTTTGTAAGGAACCTTCTTTTTATTTTGTTCCTTATTAGTTATTCGCTGATCTTCTGGAGATTTTAGATAAATCCAAGTTGCCCATGCAATAAAAACTCCTAAAATCCCAATGCTAACAAACATCCACCTCCACTCAAAGGAAACCAACAAAATACCTATTGCTACGGAACCTATCACACCACCTGCAGTTTGTGCAGAAAGAAAGAATGAACTGGCCCTTCCTCTTTCATTTTCGCCAAAGTTGTCAGCAATCGATTTCATACTGGCAGGAAAGACACTGCCTTCCGCTATACCAAATAGGAAACGTATTAAAAGTAGTGAGATAAATGACCAGGCAAGACTTGTAAGTGCCGTAAAAAGCGAAAATCCTAAGATGGAAAAAACCAGCACATTTCGTGCACCATACTTATCGGTAAGCCATCCCCCTATTGGGTGCATCACAGCGTAGCTGAAAAAGAAGATACTTAAAACTAAACCTGATTCAAAAGAATTAAGGTCCAAAGCGTTTTGAATTGGAATGATGGCTACGTTCATTGATGTTTTATCAATATAACTTAATACCATCCCAATAAATAGTAAAATGATAATAATGGATTTACGCTTTTTATTAGCAGCATCTACTTGCATTTTTATTCACTCCTTTTAAAGTATCGCTATATGATTCGTACCCTTGTCGGCATTCCTTAAGGGTCGTAATCATCAGCATACTAAACAAAATTTTTAAAATTTATAAGTGACTCCATTGCATTCTCGATTTCACAAAAAACACCAACTGAATTCTAGTAAGAGCTATTATCGGAATAAACTGCTACCATTTTGCATTTTTCTAATTCACCAAACGTGCCGTTCCTTCCCAGAAAGGTTTTCTTAGTTCTTTCTTATCAATCTTCCCTACCATTGTTAACGGTAAGGACGTCTCAAAAAAGACCTCTTTTGGAACCATATAAGAAGAAGTACGTTCTTTACAAAACTCGATTAATTCTTCCTTCATACAAGTTTCACCGTTACGCAGTACAACATATATACAGACTGCTTCACCCCAATCGTTATGCGGTATTCCTATGCAAGCACTCATCGCCACCTTAGGATGCTGATTCACGATCCTTTCTACTTCAGCAGGGTATACATTAAAACCACCAGAAATGATCAAATCCTTTTTACGTTCGACAATATGAAGATATCCGTGTTCATCCAGTTTCCCAATATCCCCCGTAAAGAACCAGCCATCCCGATATGCCTCTGCTGTCAATTCTGGTCTTTTGTAATAACCAACGGAGACTGAAGGGGTTTTGACAGTAATCTCCCCCGGTTGTAATGGTTTCACGTCTCGTCCATTATCGTCAACCAAGCGAATTTGAGTGAACATACACGGTTTTCCGCAGCTCTTTAACACATCAAGATTGTTCTCATACGCAAAGAGATGGTCGCTTTTTGTAAGTCTCGCAATGACAATACTGCATTCAGTCATCCCATACTGCTGTCTAAAAATAGGCCCAAAGATTTCAAGTGCTTCTTTTAAACGTTCTAAAGAGATGGGCGATGAACCATAATTTATATTACGCAATGAGCTAATGTCATAGCTTCTTCTCTTGGCCTCATCTATCAATCGGTAAATAATAGTTGGAACCACAAAAGTACTTGTAATCCGTTCTGTTTGCACAATCTGCATAAATACTTCTGGATGAAATGCCTTCATGATATATACATGACATCCAGATGCTAATGACCTTTGTAGTAACACTCCTGCAGCATGAATAATGGGTGTACAGAACAAAACCTTGTCTTGATCATCGTAAGGATATTCCATACATGAAGCCATGAGTGATGCACCAAACCCCCGTTGAGAGTGCATGACCCCTTTTGGCGTCCCTGTTGTACCACCGGTATAAGATATGATTGCCAAATCATCTAATGAGGCAACATGGAACGCTACGCTGCCTTTATTATCATCTACATCAATACAATAAAATTCATCTGGGTATTCGACACCAAAGCCTGGCAGACCAATAACTGTTACAGTGCTTTGGCCTTCTTCTTTTTGATAGTTAAGGACACTTTCTACATGTTTCTGAGTTGCCATAATGACCACTTGGGGCTCTGCATCTCTTAAGATAAACTCGATCTCTTTAACGCCCAACTTATCATTTAATGGGACGACTGTTGCCCCAAAACGACTTACACCAAGATTATAAACGACATTTTCAATACTATTCGGAATTAGTATTGCAACACGGCTTCCGGTTTGTATGCCTAGTCGTATTAACTGGCTTGCTACCGCCTCAGCTTTAACCCGTAATTCCCTGTAAGTGATCGTTTCATTTGTATCAACACAAGTAAGTGCTGGCTGGTAATCAAATTTATTTATACTATTGAATAGAAAACCCTGAAAAGTTAATGTATCCATGAAAACTTCCTTTCTCTAGTAAAATATAAAACCTCGATTTTATAATAGAATGAATTATTCTTTTTCTTTTATTTATTCAGTAATTCCTTAGCAATCATGTTTTTTTGAATTTCAGATGTACCAGTCAAAATCCTAAACATCCGTACGTTCCTGTACATTTTCTCGACAGGGTGCCCCTTCATTAACCCTTGTCCTCCAAAGATTTGAACAGCATTGTCGGCAACTCGATTAGCAATCTCAGATGAATACAACTTAACCATCGATGCACTTTCTCTTAGATCTTCACCGTGGTCAATCTTTTCAATCACATCGTAGAGCATGCAACGTGCCGCGTATATTTCAGTCGCCATCTCCGCTAACATGTGTTGAATGGCTTGAAAATCTCCAATTGGTCGTCCGAACTGGATCCGCTGCTTAGCATGACCGATAGATAAGTCTAATAGACGTTGTGCTACCCCAATGTATGTAGCGCCCCAAGAGGCCCGATTTTCATTTATTCTGCTAAGTCCCAACATCAACCCCTTGCCCGGTTGACCGAGAATATTGGCAGATGGTACTCGACAATGATTAAAGATTAGCTCAGCTGTGCTCCGTTCTCCGGAAATTGGAACCTGAATGTTTCCTAATTCAAAACCTGGGCTACCCTCTAATTGTTTCTCTACAATAAAAGCAGTTACTCTTTCACTAGCTGGCTCCACAACTTCCTTCGCCAATACAATAGCCCAATCTGCATATGGAGCAGCGCTAATAAAATGCTTTTTACCATGTAATATATAGTTATCACCTTCGCGTACTGCCGTGGTTTGAATAGCACGGGCGTCGGATCCTGCCTCAGGTTCTGTTAGTGCAAAACAACATCCCGCTTCAGCATTAATCACTGGCATTACATACTTTGTTATTTGATCCGGAGTAAATATTTTTAACATCTGACCAATGCGTAAAGGTCCCCCTATTTCACCTAAAACATGCCCCCATAAAGCCGCCCCTGATTTTGCCAGTTCTTCTTTTAAGATACATAGCCCTTTTAGGCTAAGTGACTGTCCCCCTACCTCCTTTGGAAGGTTGATGCCATAAAACCCGAGCTCCTTTGATCGTTTTCTGACCCATTTAATGTGTTCCATTGGAATCTCTTGTTCTGAATCAATTTCATGTTCACTTTCAAACGGTAACAACTCGTTGTATATGAACTCAAGTAACCTCTCTTTTAAATGTTGAATATTCTCGATTTGTACTGTTCCATGCATACTTTACTCCTTTCCAAAACACATTCTTCCTAGATTAGAAAGCGGTTTCAATTATTTGATTTTCAGAATAGTTATAATATTCTTAATGGTTATTTTATATATGGCTACGAGTAAAGTAAAATGGTAATATATCATATAAACTTGAACCAAATTCATATAAAGAGGAGGTAACATTGTGCATTTAGAGCAATTAAAATATATTGTTGAAGTAGCTAAAACACGTTCGATTTCCGTCGCTGCCCAGAATCTTCATGTTTCTCAATCTACCATTAGTAAGGCAATTACCAGTTTAGAGCAAGAATTAAGCATTCAATTGTTTACACGTTCACGGTTAGGAGCCCTGCCGACAGCAGAGGGTAAAAACATTCTTAAAAAAGCGTATGAAATTGTCATTAAACTTGAAGAAATACATGAAGAAGCGCACGAGCAAGCCTCATTAATAAACGGAGAATTAAATTTATCGGCAAGTCCAAGCTTTTTCCTACCAATTTTACTTGGAACGTTAACAAACTTTAAAAAAGACTATCCTACCTTTCGCATTCTTATGACAGAAAAAAAATCACCGAATATTATTGAAGATGTTATCCAAGGAAGGATTGACATCGGATTAGCTATGCTCGATGAAATCGATTGGAATGCACATGAAGAGTTGATTTTCGAAGCCTTATTAGAGGGAAAAATCATGGTATGTGTCAGCAAACACTCTCCATTCGCATTCAGTGATTATATAACGCCTGAGGAGTTAATAAATGAAACAATAGTGATGTATGATGGGGTTATATGGAAAGATTCCATTTCTTTATTTATGAATAAATACGGACCAATGAATATTTTATTTACCTCTAACAATACCGAAGTCATTAAAAAGGCAGTTGCAGATGGTTTAGCGATAAGCTTTTTGATGGATATAGCACTAAAAGATGATCATTATGTTAATAGTGGAGATATTATTCCTATTCCATTAATAAATTTCGAATCTCATCAACGATCTTTCGGATGGGTACGATCAAAGAAAAAGCATTTTTCTTTGGCAGCTCGAGAATTTTTAAAATACCTCAAATTTAATATTTCCAAGTTAGAATAACGTATTACAAAATAATTTAATGATATTAAAAACGCATTTCTGAATGGACAGTTTCACAAAGACGAAATAACAGCTCTATACCGAACTTAAGATTGCAATTTAGGAAAGTAAAGATTTTATACTAAAAAGTTGAATTTTCACCGCAATGGATTCGATTTTTTTATTTTCTTATACGGATAATCGTTAGTTTAAAAAATCAATCATTTATATAACCGTAAGCTTTTTGCTATTTTGAAGCATATAATTAAATGTCGCTCTCCTTTAAGTCGAAACTTTTTTTAAAAAAGTGAATAAAAAATAATAAGCGGTCTATACTATTAAAGATTTCACTTCCAAATCCAATGACAAGGAGGGTTAACCCGATGAGTGGGGCTGACCGGTAACTCAGAAGGACCATCAAAAGCTGAATGAAGCTAAAGCACCGTTGTCTTAAAAATTTAAGATCAATGCGGAAGCGAGGCAGTGTGTCATGGAGCACTATAAGTAAGTGAGAATCATGCCCGGAATATTAATATTCCGGGTTATTTTTTTTTGTACTATAGCTTTGTAAAAATGATTAATCGTTTGAAATTATAAAATTCACTACTTTAGTTATTCTTTGATGTAATCTTTTTTAATTAACGTGTATAAAAAATAATTAACGATCTATACTATTAAAGATTTCACTTCCAAATCCAATGACAAGGAGGGTTAACCCGATGAGTGGGATTGACCGGTAACTCAGAAGGACCATCAAAGCTGAATGAAGCTTAAGCACAGTTGTCTTAAAAATTTAAGATCAATGCGGAAGCGAGGCAGTGTGTCATGGAGCACTATAAGTAAGTGAGAATCATGCCCGGGATATATTCCCGGGTTTTTATTTTTGTTTCGATACTACAATCACCTCTTTAGTTTTTCTTTGAAGTGATTTTTTTAATGGATATTTATGCTAAAATTTGAAGAAGGAACTTAACATTAATTCGAAAACAAAAATTTTTAGACGGACAGGAGTTAAATACGATGATAAAAGGTGTTGGAGGAATATTTTGGAGAACTAAAAATCTTGATGTTATCAAAAAATGGTACAGTGACGTGTTAAAGCTTGAAATAGAGAATTGGAATGGGACTATGATTAAACCCGAATTAGGAAATGAGACGATCTTTTCTTTCTTTACCGAAGATGATAGTTATTTTCCAACAGAACAACAAGTGATGTTAAATTTCCAAGTACATGATCTAAACGAGATGATTAAGCATCTTGAACATGTTGGTGTACCTCTTGAAAAGAACATAGAGATAAGTGAGTTTGGAAAGTTTATTTGGATTAAAGATCCTGAAGGACGACTAATCGAGCTTTGGGAGAAATAGCGGGTTGTAATACTTAGCGAATAAAAGGAAGTGCCTCATTCATTTGAATTAGGCACTTCCTTTTTAAACTGTTTTCAAAAAAGACTGTAGAGCATCGAAGAAACGCTCGCCGTATTTTTCAAATTTTACTTCACCAATACCACTTACATGACGTAAGTCTTCTAGCTCCTTCGGTTTTTTGTCACATAAATCACGTAATGTTTTATCAGAGAATACAACAAATGGTGGTACCTTTTCTTCATCTGCAATCTCTTTACGTAATAATCGTAAATGCTCAAATAGAGGATCATTGTCAACAAGCTTGCGCACAGTAACAGCTTCTTTTCTCATGACCTGTCGATTCCCCATTAGAACTTCTTTGCCTTCCTCTGATACATAGATGGTTGGAAACGTGCCATGTTTAACGGCAAGTACGCCCTCAGCAATTAAAAACTCAATAAAGGTTGAAACATCCTTTAAGGAATATTGGCCTTTTAAAATGCCATAGGTAGACAGCCTTGCAAAGCCAAATTCAGCGACCTTTTGGTTTTTGGAGCCAATTAACACTTGGGCCACCATCGTCTTACCAAATTTTTGCCCCATCCTTACGACACAGGCTAACACTTTTTGTGCATCTACCGTCACATCTTTAACTTCCCGTCCATCATTACAATTACTACAACGACTACAAGGCGTGCCTGCTTCGTCGTCAAAATACGTTAAGATGGCATTTTGTAAGCAGCCTTCTGTATGACAATAATCAACCATTGTTTGCAGCTTCGCTAATTCCTGCGCAATTCGTGTTTCATCCTGCGACTGTTCAATTAAAAAGCGTTGGGTTTGAACATCACCTGATGCATACAGCAAAATACAAGCACTTGGCAAGCCATCCCGACCTGCACGTCCCGCTTCTTGATAATAGCTCTCCATATTGCGCGGCATTTGATAATGAATAACAAAGCGTACATTACTCTTATCAATACCCATACCAAATGCATTGGTAGCTACCATAATGCGCGCCTCGTCTTTTAAAAAGCGCTCCTGCTCTGACGTACGCATGTCCTCTGACAGTCCTGCATGGTATTTTGCCACAGCTTCGCCCGAGCGACTTAAAAGCTCATAGATTGCGTCTACAGCCTTTCGTGTAGCTGCATAAATAATGCCCGCTTCATTTTTATTTTTCATTAAATAATTTTTAATGTAGCGCTCTTTGTTTTCACCGATTAACACAGAGAATGCTAAGTTATCGCGCGAAAAGCCGGTAATTACAGTTGATTGCTCATCAATATCTAATAATTGTCTAATATCGTCACAAACAGCTGGTGTAGCTGTTGCTGTAAGTGCTAAGACAGTTGGCTTTTGCGGCCACAATGTAAATAATTTTTGGATTGCTCGGTAACTTGGTCTAAAATCATGACCCCACTGGGATATACAGTGTGCTTCATCCACAGCAAGCAAAGGGACAGATAAATTCGATAATACCTGTAAAAATGTTGCACTTTCTAATCGCTCTGGCGCTATATAAAGAAGCTTTATATAGCCAGCACTCGCAAGCTGTATCGTTTCATTCACTTCCTGCACGGTTAAGGTACTATTTATATACGCGGCCGGAATATTTGCTGCACGTAATGCTTCTACCTGATCTTGCATAAGAGAAATTAAAGGAGATATGACGACTGTGAGGCCATCTAGCATGAGTGCCGGAATTTGATAGCATATTGATTTACCTCCGCCAGTTGGCATCACACACAGACTTGATTGACCTCGTAATGTTTGTTCAATAATTGGTTCTTGTCCATTGCGAAATGAATCATAGCCAAAATGATGTTGTAGCATTTGTCTCGCTTGCTCCATCCAACTTTTCACTCCTCAGTTGTTAGACGAATAAGTTTATACTCGCCCTGTTCATTTTTATTTATTTCATATACCATCATAGAGTTCGCAAGTGCCTCTTGACCAGCAGAATTTGTTAGTACATATTCTGATTTAGCACGAACAACAATATTTTGTCCTTTCATGCTGATGTTTTTAATCGACAGATTGGTAAAATGAATTTTCGCTTGCTTCGAGGCATAGTATGCAACCATGTTATCCAATGTGCCTTGTAAATCGTCAGTACCTGCGAAAGGTTTCATGACGCTAGCATCTTGAATCTCAACAGCTGCTTTTAAATGCTTATGAAATGTATCTAAAAACAGTTTTATTTCGTCGGCATTATAAGCAAAAATGTTCTTTCCATATTGCTCAATAGCTTGCTGAACTGCTTCTTTATCGCCCTGTTCTATATATGGATATAAGTTTTTGGATTGAGTTAGTCGATCATCTGTCTTCATATTACCTGAGATTCGTTCATCTAATAACTGTTCAATATCTTTATATGGCAATATAAATGGCTGTGATACACCGTTTTGCTTGCGTTTAAAATAGATGCCCACAAGTTCACCATTTTCTGCTTCTAGAACCGGGCTCCCTATAAGTGTATTTTTTTCTGCATCTATGTAATAAGCTGCTACACTGTCACTATATTTTTTAATGATATGCGGTAAGCTATCGACATAAACAGCTAACTGATTTAATTCACCATTATAAATGGTCGGCATCTTAACGGATGCGTTATATGATACCTCTAAAATGGCGATATTATAAGCTGTAGATATATAGTGCACATCGGCTTCTAAAAGTTTATCATTATTAAATTGTACGAGAGCAGCTGGCTTTGACGCTACGAGTGCACCATTTGTCAAAATATAGAGCTTAGCGTCTTCTTTTTTTATAATGACTCCTGCACCAATTCCGTTCTCCCCCACTACTTTTACTTCCGGTACAATTTTTTCTAGCTGCTTTGTCACAGCCTTTTCCGATTTCACATCGGTCTTTTTAGTATGAAACACCTCTGCCAATGTTTCATTTTCACAGCCCGTTAATAATAAAGCTGTTGCTCCAAGAATGAGCATCTTTTTCCGCATACGTTCACCAAAACTTTCTATCAAATCTGCCTCTGCATAAGGCACGATGTTGGTCACTCAAGCATTCACACAAGATGTGAAGTTCATAGCCTGAGTTCCTCTATCTCAGCGGATATTTGTACACCCGCCAAAAAGAAACCTCACCCCACATTCATCACATCACCAATAGAGGTGAAGACTTCCTGTTCTGAATGTAAGATAAACATCTTTCTTTACTATCATAAACAAGGTTACTATACGTTTCAAGTTTACATAATAATATTATTTAAGATTAATTGTTACAAAAATATTGCCCTCACCTTTTACTCAATCCGTTATACCTATAAAAAACGTCTCTTTTTTAGGTTTGCTATGAAAAATGGCTTATAATTTGCGGTTAAAATGTTATTAAAAAAAGAAGTCTTCTCACAAATCGACCGTTCATTAATTTTATAGACAATACATTGTCCATTTTGTTATGATGATTTTAGACAATGTATTGTCTATAAGAAAGGACATCTTTATGAACAATGACTTATTTCTAATGCAACAAATATATTCAGCCCTTTTTTCTGTTGGCAATAAAATTCAAGTACAATCTGATCAATATTTAGAAAAATTAACATCTAGACAATTTATGGTTATCTTAGCTATTGCTCATTTACCTGAAGATCAAGCATCATTCAACAATATCGCAAGAAAACTAGGAACCACTAAACAGAATGTAAAACAACTAGTAACTACTATGAAAAACAAAGGATACGTTGAAATTGCCCCTAGTCAGCATGATAAACGTGCGGTCAACACTACGATTACTGAGTTTGGTAAACAAGTTGCGTTAGAGGCAGGAGAAAAAGGAACATATTTTTTAGCGGATCTTTTTAAAAATTTTTCTACTAATGACCTAGAGACAATGTGGGATCTATTAAAGAAGTTATATAGTTTTGATGGTGAAGAACAAGATGGTTTTGAAGAGCACAGTAACTTGACAATGGATGAAAATCAAAATGACGTTCAGTTGAAAGTTTTAAAGGAGTTTGAAAGACGAAGAAATCATAAAGAGGGAGAATGAGAAATGAAAAATAAATCCGAGAAATTAATTAATATTGAAGAATTTGTCTCGGTTAACGATGTAAATCATTATTTATTTCATTCAGGTACTAATTATGATAACCCAGTATTACTTTATTTACATGGTGGTCCTGGTAGTGTTGAATCTCTTTTTGCCCATGCTTTTCAAGATAAATTAGAAGAAATTTTTACGATTGTACATTGGGATCAGCGTGGTGCTGGAAAAACGCTTACTAAAAACCCCGATAAGTACCCTACAATTGATGTCATGCTAGAAGATTTATATGGAATTATTCAATATTTAAAGCAGAAATATAATAAGGAAAAGATCGTTTTACTCGGAAGGTCTTGGGGCACTATTTTAGGAAGTATATATATTTATTCAGCAATATCCTGAAGACATTGCTTATTATATCGGCGTGGCACAAGTTGTCTCCTTTCTTGAAAATGAGCGTGTTGCTTATGAAAAAATGAAGGAACAAATAGAAAAGGCTAATGATAAAAAAGTTTTAATTGCAAAGAAAGACCAAAGCTACTCTGCAACAGATGTATTAGAGAACGCTGACTTTAATGTTGAAAATCCAACTATAACCATTCATACCGTTGATACAGACAAAGAAGATTTATATACACAAATTGAAATTCCAGAAGAAACGCAAAAAAGGCTTATACAAGCTTTTCAGAAGGCAAAATTTGATAAAACAACCCTAAATCCAGTTGATTACGATTATCGAATCACCATCTCATTAAATACAGGTTACACAATGTATCTTGTTTCAGATAAAAAGTCGCTGACTGTTACTAGCACCGATGAAAACTATGCCATCGTCAACGATAGTGATTTTTTTAAATAACTATTCCTCTTTATTAATTTTCCCAAGTCAAAAACGAAGTTTTTGGGGAGTACCCATACTGCCATTGCTTGCCTCACCACATGGCCAACATCACAGCATGAATAAAAGCCTCTAGAGCATTTCTAGATGTTCGACTTGTTTAAAAGAGTTTAAAACTTTCTTCCAATATCATAAACTTATAAAAAAACAAAGGGATGGAGTTGTATAAATCCAATGAAAAAAATACTTATCACCATTGGTGTTATCATGGTAGTAGGAATTGCATTTTCAATCTTTCAATACAACAAATATAAAGAAAAATCAGTTACCGATATCCTAACCACTTTAGATTACAATGCGGTTGATTCTATAAGAGCAAAAGATGTTGGTGACACAAAACTTGAATACATTTTTGAAAAAGAAGACAAAGACACTATCGTGCAAGCATTAAAGAATTTAAAATTACATCGCACTTCAAAAAAAGATTTACCATTTGATTCTGGATATTTGCTAACAACATCAACGAAAGATGATATTTACAACTTATATTTAAACGGCCACGGCAAAACAATCATTTTTACCACTAAAAATGAAGATGTAGGATATTACATTAACTACGAAATGAGTAATAGCGATTTCTACAAACTTATAGAAAGTTTGATAAAAAAAGAGGAAGATAATAAATAATAGAAATGCCCCCTTTTAAGGAAGAATGAACTGCTCCCTGTCAAGTAGACAGTGGAAATAATAAAAAGCTTTTAAGCGGCTTTAGCCCTGTATTCTAATGGGCTTAAGCCGTTTAATCGTTCTTGGTATCTATCGTTATTGTAAAACTGGATATAATCCTCAATCGCTTGTTG
>NZ_JBFTHS010000011.1:0-111434 GCF_056394365.1 Lysinibacillus sp. 10T31 | reverse complement strand
GCATATGGCTTTCGACGCTTCGATCACTTTCGAGCAAAAATCTTATTAAATTTAAAGTATAAAGATATCGGGGTTCATCTGGGTTAACGTGCTAAAAGATCACATCACCCCAACATTTGACTTAGAACCTTTATTTGTGCATTTTTAATATCGACGGATAGAATCATTGAAGTGACGGAAAGAAGAGTCAGAGCGACGGATAGAAGAGCCAGAGCGAAGGATAGATTCATTGAAGCGACGGATAGAATCCGTGGTGGCGGAAAGAAGCGTCGAAGCGACGAATAGACCCCGAGGTGACGGAAAGAAGCGCCAAAGCGACGGAAAGAATCATCGAAACGACGGAAAGAAGAGCCAGAGCGACGGAAAGAAGAGCCAGAGCGACGGATAGACCCAGAGGTGACGGAAAGAAGCGCCAAAGCGACGGATAGACCCCGAGGTGACGGAAAGAAGCGCCAAAGTGACGGAAAGAAGAGCCAGAGCGACGGAAAGAAGAACCGAAGCGACGGATAGACCCCGAGGTGACGGAAAGAAGAGCCAGAGCGACGGAAAGAAGAACCGAAGTGACGGAAAGACCCCCATGCGGCTCATCGGACGCCCCCAGGAAAGCCAGTTGGAACGGAAATCAACCCCACGTTACGGTGACAGAATTCGGAAATTAGGTCAATAGAATCCTAAATTAAGACGAGAATACAGCGAGTTAGGTTGATAGTCTCTATAATTAAAAGTAAATATGTATGCTAGTCCTATATTTATCGCATATAATAGAACAAAGAGGAAACGGGGGTGCTGTACAATTGACACATTATGCAAAAGCTAAATTACAAGAGGAAAAAGTATTCAAGGATCCTGTGCATCGCTATGTGCATGTACGGGATCAAGCAATTTGGGATCTAGTTGGCACGAAAGAATTTCAGCGATTACGTCGAATTCGCCAGCTCGGTACAACATTTTTAGTATTCCACGGAGCAGAGCATAGTCGCTTTAGTCACTCACTTGGCGTTTACGAAATTGTACGCCGTATAGTAGATGATATATTTGCAGGTCGTCCGGAATGGGATGAAGATGAACGCCTGCTTGTGCTTTGTGCAGCCCTATTACACGATTTAGGGCATGGGCCATTTTCACATGCCTTTGAAAATGTTTTTGAGCTTGATCATGAATTTTATACAAGACAAATTTTGCTCGGTGATACAGAAGTGAATGCCGTATTAAGAAAAGTATCGGCCGATTTCCCGGAGAAAGTATCACAGGTCATTGAAAAAACATATCCGAATAAGCAGGTCGTCAGTTTAATATCGAGTCAAATAGACGCTGATCGTATGGATTACCTACAGCGAGATGCTTATTTCACTGGCGTAAGCTATGGTCATTTTGATATGGAGCGTATCTTAAGAGTAATGCGTCCACGGAAAAATCAGGTCGTTATTAAGACGTCGGGCATGCATGCGGTAGAGGATTATATAATGAGCCGCTATCAAATGTACTTACAAATTTATTTCCACCCTGTATCTCGCAGCGCAGAGGTTGTTTTAAATAATATTTTAAAACGCGCTAAACAACTAAGCTTGGCAGGTTACAAATTTAAGCACGAGCCTACACATTTTTTAGCATTTTTCCGCAACTCTATTACGCTTGAGGACTATCTTGCATTAGATGAAAGTATTCTTTTTACATATTTTCAGCTTTGGATGCAAGAGGAAGATGCTATATTAAGTGACTTAAGCCGCCGTTTTGTTAATCGAAAGCTATTTCAATACATCGATTTAGACCCAGGTGTAGAGCTAGATAAATATCAAAAACTCCAAGAGCTCTTCAAGCAAGCTGATTTAAATCCAGAATATTATCTTGTCCACGATACGACAGCAGATTTACCGTATGACTTTTATCGACCAGGAGAGGAAGAAGTGCGTGTTCCTATTTTCTTAGAAATGAAAAATGGAGAACTCCGAGAGCTATCGCGTGAATCTATTATTGTTGATTCTATTTCTGGCCGCATGAAGCGAGATCATAAAGTCTATTTCCCACTAGATTTCTTAGAAGACAACAGTACCCACTCCGTTATTAAGAAGCAAATACTAACTTTGCTTCAAGGATAGGGGAAAAATTAAAAAAAATTTTTTGTATAAAAATGTGTATATATAATTATTAAATTAAATAGTAATCTAACATACCTATAGTAAAAAACAGTGAAAGTACTCTATTTGAGTTATTTTCGCTGTTTTTTGTCGTTGTATAAAGATGAAAAAAGTGGAAAATATATAGAATGTTTCAGAAATTTATGAATAGAAAGTCCGTGATTGTTTAGAAAATGTTTAGTATTATCGCTTATAATGAGTCGATAACCCTAATGTGGATAAGACCTATTATTAAAGGTGTCACTAAAGAATCATGGATATATTCGGATTGTACATAGCACATACATAAGTCATCATGAATACCTATTTGTGTTTACTTATTTGAATGTATTCAAATAGACGACAAGTGAATAGAAGGAAAGAGAGACCAAGCTATTGTTTGCGGCATGCTTTTCACATACGAAAGGATGCAACGTCGTCAGCAAACACCAACAGGTAACTCTCTGATCTTAGAAAAGGAGAGAAATATGAGGAAATTAAAAAAATTAAACATAGCAATGATCTTAATGCTACTTGTATTCCAAACAGTCCTATCGCCAATTTCGGTGTTAGCGATTGAAGACACTTCCCCAACACTGCCAGAGTCAGAGCAACAAGTAGCTAATAATCAAGAAATTGCAGATGGTGGAAAAGCTAGTGATAATACTAGTACCACAAACGAAGAAGGTAGCGCAGCTGATAAAGATCCAAGTACAGGAGGTAAAGATCCAAGTACAGAAGGTAAAGATCCAAGTACAGAAGGTAAAGATCCAAGTACAGAAGGTAAAGATCCAAGTACAGAAGGTAAAAATCCAAGTACAGTAGGTAAAAATCCAAGTACAGAAGATCTTAAGGGCGAGGGGGCTGATGCTGAAACAGTAGAAGATACACCTCAACAATCGAATGAACAAATAACACCTGGTCTACCTGTTGATAGAGAAGATCCTAATTTTAAAGAGACAATCGCTTTGAAAATTAATGGGAAAGAAGTCTCTGGAACATCGGTACAAGGAAAAGTTGGAGATAATGTAGAATTTAGAGTGGATTTAAGTTTAATCCCTGGCCACCAATATAGTGCAGGTTCTACTTTAACTTATACATTGCCGAGTCAGTTTGCAGGTCTAAGTGGAGACACTCCTTTATATTATAATGGTACGTTAATTGGTAACGTAGTGGTTTCAGGACAAACTGCTATACTTACATTCACAGATGCAATTCGTGATGAAACTAATGCAGGTACAATCGTAGAAGATGTATATTTTACTATTAAAGGTCAACTACAATCTGTAGGTGATGGTTGGTTACAAAATATTGAAGTGCCAGGATACCAGACGATTGAATTGAATTTTCAACCAGCTAATAGCGGCCAAGCAGTTTCTAAATCAGGTAAAGCAGACCGTGATGGTAAAAACAGTGAATTTATTACTTGGACAGTAGATGTCAATACGAACTTAGAAGTTAATAGTAATACTGGTAATACTACATTTACTGACAAATTAATTAATCAACATAGCTTTGAAGGCATTCCGACTGTAACAGAATTAAGTATTTCTCCAACGGGAGCTATAACAGTAGGTAAAGAATTAACACCAGCACCAACGACAACTATTAGCGATAATACAATGACAATTGACTTACCTAATAAGGAACATACAGGTTACCGTATTACTTATACAACAAAAGTTGGCGATCCGGGTAATGTTAAATATGCAGACTTTGGTAACGTTGCTACTTACAATGGAATATCAACAAAACCAATTTATGTAAATGTTGAATTTGGTACACCTTTAGAAAAGTCAAGTTCAGGTCCTAATATTGCTGATTTAACAACAGAATGGACGATTAAATACAACTTTAATAAGCGTAATATTCCAGCAAAACAGGCAATATTAACAGATACATGGGATAAGACACATATCTTAGCTGAAAAAGTGAACGTTTATGAAGAGAATGGCACGCTTGTTTCTAAAGAAAGATATAATTTAACTCTTAATGGAACAAACGGTTTCGAATTGTCATTTAATGACGATGTAACAGGAGCTTACGTTATTAAATACAAAACAAAGCCTGCAGATGATGTATATCCGACAACTGACATTACAGTAAAAAATACAGTTACTCGTGCGGATATTACTAATTATGAAGATCTAGAAAATGTTGCATATTCTTATTATGAAAAGAAAAATCTAATATTAGATAAATCTCCTGCGGGCATTGATTATCATAACAAAACAATATCGTGGCAGATTGTGGCGAACCAAGCAAAATATAAGTTGAAATCAGGTACAACATTTGAAGATACGTATAATGGTTCGTTTCTAAAATTAAAAGATGGTTTAACAGTCACTGTTGATGGTGTTGATATTACAAAATTTACCACTTTGGAGAAAACTAAAGTTGATGGTAAAGAAACAGGCTTTATTCTTACGTTGGATAAAGATGTTAGTGGTGTAATTGTAATTGAGTATACAACAGACTATGAAATTAAAAATATTGGTACAAATGAACGTGAATACACTAATACTGTGAAATTGAAAGACACTGGTATATTTACATCTGAGTCGTCTGATTCAGCAACGCAAGAAGTTAAAGTAGAACAAAAAGCAAATGGTAAGAAAGATGGTTATTACAACTATGAAACAAAAACATTCCATTGGGATGTTGAGCTAAACTTTAACTATAATAAATTCGAGAATGCTATATTTAAAGATACATTAGATCCATCTCAAGAAGTGACTAGTATTACAGTAACTGAAGGTAAATTAAATGCAGCAGGACAATTTGAACCAGTTACATCAAAAAAATACACTAATATATCACCTAACAAAAATGAAATTGTACTTGAGTTAGGACCGATTGAAGGACCTTATAAGGTGACGTATACATCAAAAGATGCTGATAACGTGTTTCCACATGGTTCAGATATTACAATTAGTAATAAAGCAGCATTGTATGAAAAAACAAGTACTAAACCTAACGCAGAATGGGAGAAAGATGTATCGGTTGCTCATACTAAGGACATCTTAGATAAAACAGGCAAACAAGTAGGTAATTCTCCGCAAGTTAACTGGAATTTCAAGTTTAACTATGCTCAGTCACAGTTAAATAACATCGTTATTACTGACACTGTAGATAAAGACAGCGAAGGTAATCCAAACCAATTGATTTTAAAAAATTCATTTAAAGTATATGAAATGAATTTTACAGATACTAATCCAACACCGACTCGTGGTAAAGAAATTAGTTTATCAGATGATAATTTTAATGTTGATATTGAAAAAGGTACGTTTACATTAAAATTACCTGATGGTGATAAAGCATATTATGTTACGTACTCTACAGTATTTATGGGAGCATCAGGTGAGAGTTTAAACAACACAGTAGATGTTGCTTATACTAGTACAGATGGTGATCATGGTAATGATGTGTTTAATAAAGACAACTTCACTTATGATGGTGGTGGTAAAGTTGGTAAAGTACCATTCGTCATTATCAAAACAGATGCAGCAACAGGTTTACCAATGGAAAAAGTTAAGTTTGACTTACAAGGACCATACACAGGAAACACCGTGTTAGCGTCAAAAACAACAGATGCAGACGGCTATTTAAACTACGGTTTAAAATTAGCTCCAAGTACTGCTGGTAAGAAATATAAAGTAATTGAAGAAACACAGCCAGGCTATGAACCATTAACAAAAGAGTTCGAACTTGATGCTAAAGAAATCGAAACTTCAGGTAAGTATGCTGGCTTCCAAGTGATTGAAATTGAAAACAAACCATTAAGTGGTTTAGCGTGTCCAAATTTTGAATTAACAATATACGATATTGACGGTAAATTGGTTAATGGAACAGTAACATTAGTAAGTAAAGTGACGGGTTTATCAGAAAATCATCCCGTTGAAAACGGTAAAGCTACTTTTACTCCGGAAAAAGTTAAAGCTGGTCAATACGATGTTTATGATTCAAAAGGTAATGAGTTAGGTAGCGTTACAGTAAAATACGATGGTAACTGTAAGGATGAACATGTAATTCAACCAGCACCTAAGTGCGAAAACTTCACAATCGTGGTTGAAGATACAGACGGAAATATCCGTACAAATATTAAAGAGTTAACATTAAAATCAGGTACTACAGAAGTAAAGGCATCAACTGACGCATCAGGTAAGTTTATTTTTGAATCAAACAAAATTAATCCTACTAATGGCGTGAAGCCAGGTGAGTATATGGTGTACGAAGGTAAACAATTCTTAGGAACAGTAAAATTAACGTATACAGAAGACTGTGGGCATGAATTTATTGTTAAACAATTACCAAAGTGCGAAGAGTTTAAATTAACTGTAAAAGATGTTGATGGTAATAATATTACGGACGATACTTCAATAATCGTTGTTAAAGATGCTGACAAAAATGAAATTATTAGCACAACAACTACGACAGGTATTATTAAATTAACTGATTTAGAACCAGGTATTTATACGGTTGAAGTAAATGGTAAAGAAATCGGTACTTTCGAAACAAATATCGAATGTGAAAAAACTGTTCAAATAGCACCGAGCTGTGACCTATTCACACTAACGGTGAAGGATGAAAATGGCAATCCACGCCCTAATGTTAGCAATATCACAATCAAAGATATAGCAACAGGAGCAATTATTGCTACAGACAAAACGACAAATGAATTAGGTCAAATTACTATTAACCCTAAAGAAATTCCTTCAGGTGATTATAGTGTGTATCAAGGTGATCTATTCATTGGTAATATAACTGTTAAATATTCAGAAAGTTGTAAAGCAGAAGTATCAGCAGCACCTGCTTGTCCTTCATTTACATTAACGGTACAAACTGAATTTGGAACGGCTAATATGAATGCGAAGATAACAATAAAAGATGCTAAAGGCAATATCGTTAAAGGTGAAGACAACAGTGAAGTTTTTACAACTAGTATTGATGGAACGGTTAAATTGCCAAGCAAAGCTATTAAACAAGGTACGTACTACGTATATGAAGGAAGTCGTTTAATTGGTTCATTTACTGTAAATGATAAATGCTCTGCAACAGTAAAACCTTCATCAACAAGTGGAGGAGGTGGCGGTGGCTGGACGCCTGATCCAGAAAAACCGGTTAATCCAGAAAAGCCAACGCCAGAACCGGAAAAACCAGTTGATCCAGAAAAGCCAAAGCCAGAACCGGAAAAACCAGTTGATCCAAACAAGCCAAAACCAGAACCAGAGAAACCGGTTGATCCAAACAAACCAAAACCAGAACCGGGGAAACCAATTAATCCAGAAAATCCAGGTAATCCAACAACAGATTCAAAAAATCCAACAAATCCTGGAAAACCTGAAACATCTAAACCATCTGTACAAGAAGTCATCGATCAAGGAAAAGAATTAAAGCCATACAATCCTTCTACGGCAAATAAAGACACTTTAGATGCATATAAGGATCTCCTCGATAAATACAACAAGTTATCTAAAGAGGAACAGGCAGAAGTAGCACAATCTCTTGATATTGACAAAATCAAAGCAGATGCTAAAGAAATGGAAGCACAGTTAAAGGCGCAAGGTAAATTGCCACAAACAAATGGAGCAAACCAAACAGCTCTTACACTAATTGGTGTAGCTCTTGTTCTAGGTGCATTATTCCTATTGCGTCGTCGCAATACAGAAGTGAAATAATTTTCAATAAGAAAACCCCAAGATAATAAAATCTTGGGGCTTTTCTTATACTAAAAAGTTTCTGATAGTTTTGCAGGTGCTTGGTCTAATGGATAGTGCTCGACAAATTCTGCTTGAACGGCAAGTCGTTTCGTACCCTCCTCAGCGCATGTCACGAGGGTTAAAACAGTTTTATCAGGGATGTCATCAATAACATAAACATCCGTTGCAGCGATGATTTCCTTGGTCGTTATTTTGTACTCATAAATATTCGTTAAATCCGTTAAATAAATCGTATCTCCTATGTTCGCTTTGTACAAGGGGCCAAATAAAATATCCTTTTCCTCAAAGTAATGACCTGCTAATGCGTAGTTGCCTTGTCCAAGTTTTTGATTAGGCTTCATTGTGCCAGCTCCAACGGCAAGAGAGGCATTACCAACGCCTTTGACGATAGGAAGTTTCATGCCAACACTAGGGACTGCAATACTACCAATGACAGGCATTTTATTTGCGGTTGTTTGGGCTTTTAAAACTTCAGCAATGGATAGAGATTGCACTGCTTCAAATTCAAAATCGGCATCCGCATTATTGTTTTTTTCAATATCCTCTGTACTATAATCAGTGGTATTTAGTTGTTTACTCAAATGCGCGATGATTGCATTTTGAATGGGATTAATAAAAATAAGTAAGAGGCCAACGATGAGCATACAAATGAGTAGTGATAGTTTAAATTTATTCATTTCATAGATCACATCCTAGTATTGAAATTCCGAGTTGCTGGAAGAAGGTCGTGTTCCGCCGCTAGAACCGAAAGCGCCGATAATAAGGCAATTACCGTATTCGAAACGTTGCAAAGCACTAGTGAGGCTATCATGCGTTAAAAATGGGTAGAGCTTTATGTGCTCTACCCGTTCTAATCTTTATTTATCGCTGAAGCGCACGCCTGCAACACCGTAATGGTTTTTAGACATTTCTTCGATGAAGACTGTTACATTTTCGGGTGGTGCATTAACTGTACGAGAAACGGCTTCTGTTACTTCTTTTACTAGTGCACGTTTTTGTTCCTCTGTACGACCTTCAAGCATTTTCACTGTTACGTATGGCATAATATTGCCTCCTTTATTGAATAATGTTGTATAGTTAGTTTATCTCCATTCAGTAGAAGACTTCAACCTCTGAAGGTGGTAAGATGGAAGCGAGCGTGATTCCTTTTCATTGGGTATCCAAACACCTACTGAATGAAGATAAAGCCTCCGGCGGATGTCACGGATTTTTTAAGGAATGAACTGTGCGGGCACAATTCAAAATCCGGACGCAATTACGCCAAGGCGAAATTGATAAGAAAGTATATACTTCTTTTTGCGCAATGCCAGTGTCGTGTTCATTACGGTGCTAATGCGCTTAACTATGCTTTACTTTTATAATAGCAGAACGGAGGTAGTTAAAGTATGGCAAATGAAGAAAAAGCAAAACAAAAAATGGGCTTTACTATTATTAAAAATGACCCAACAGACGGACATAAGGGATTTGGTATCGGTTCGCTTTCGCTTGAAAACGTATCGCCAGTCATTATCGATATAGAAGAGGGGACGGCATCAGTTGAAATTGGTGCTATGCATGCTCGTAGTGATGTAGAACGAGGTATTAAATTTACGACAGATCGTGCTGATTCAGAAGGTGGAAAACTGTATTGGTTGGTATGGGTGACAATAGACCATAAAGCGGATGGACCTTACTATGCAGGTGTAACTGCGTGTGAAATGGTAGTCAATCGGGAAAAACGCCGTGGCTATAAAGTTTTAGCTGATCATGTGAATAAAATGGATAAATCTATGAAGCGTCATATTATTGTAGAACATATGGATGCACCGTCCAAAAAGGTGTTAGCTTCTTTCTTAGAAGAGCTTAATCCGGATTTGTGGGCACGTAGCGAGGAGCAATTGCGTCAAGATTTATTTGTTTAATAGACCTATAATGATTGAACAATCTGTGACATTTTGCAATCGTTTCCGATATAAGGTTGAAAGTAGGTTTGAAACAAAGTAAACTTGATGCAGAGCTTACATTTTAGTAAGCTAGGACACTTGGTTCTGCGAATGTGATGAGCGCTATGCGGCATTTGAACAACCCAAGCCGAATGCCCCATGATTCTCATCTACTTCGCGAACCATAAATAAGAAAAGCTTTCTGTTCCCACGGACACGGCTCCGGGGAAGAGAAAGCTTTTCTTTTTTGTATATGTCTGTAACTTTGTCGAGAGCCTTCGTGGATTAAAACGTTTATAGCTAATAAAGGTTCCACATGATTAGTTAATTTTTAAAAATGGAGAATGGAAGCATGTTCCAGAAATTTCCCCACGTATCGGTATCGAGAATATCGAAGTTTGAACATTTTTCAGTTGGTACATCTTTTGCATCCATATAGATGAGGCGTTGTTTCGGGCAGGCATCTGTTGCTAACTTACCTGATTCAATATCGACGACCACACCTTTAACGTCTTTAGGCTTTGCAAAATCTTCGTTCTTTGTACCTTTATTGACGGCCTCCATAAAGTCGATCCAAATTTGCTTTGTAGATGCAGTATCTTCTCTTGCTGTTAGATTTTTTCCTTGGTCATAGCCGTTCCACACGCCAGCAGTTAGGCTAGGTGTAAATCCAATTAGCCACTGATCGCTATTTGTAGAGCCAGATTTGGCTGCATACGTATGCGTCATGCGGGAGCGAATGCTAATCCCTGTAGCGGGAGAATAATCACTAAAGACTGGATCGAAAATACCTGTCATCATTTCTGTTAAGATATACGTATTTTCTTTTGAGAGAACTGTCTCATCTTCTTTCTCAACTTCTTTATTTTCATAGATGATATCGCCATTAGCATTTTTAATAGAAACAATAGTAGTAGGCGTAGTTTTTTTACCTTGTGATGCTAAAATATTATAAGCATTCGTCATTTCATATAATGTTGTTTCAGTCGTGCCAAGCGCGATGGATAAATTGTCCTTAGTACCGATATTCACGTTGAAGCGATCAGCCATATTGTGAAATGCTTTAAATCCAATCTCCTCTAAAGTTTTCACAGCGTAAATATTATCAGAAATAGCAATGGCTTGTGCCATTGACATATCGTGATTTGCGAATTTGCCGTTAACATTTTTTGGTGAATATGTGGCCCGTCCTTTATCGTATGTGAAAGTTGTCTCACCTACATTTAAATATGTTAAAGGTGTATAACCATTCTCTAAAGCTGCTGCATATAAAATAGGTTTAATGGTTGAGCCTGGCTGACGTTTTGCCTGTGTAACTCGGTTAAATGAACTTGTAGCATAGTCACGACCTCCAACTAATGCTGTAACGGAGCCTGTTTTGGATTTCATACTAACAAAAGCAGTTTGAAGATCATCAGCAGGCATATGTTTGGCCACAGCTTCTTCTGCTGCTTTTTGGTGTTCTAGATTAAGAGTTGTCTGGATAGTCCAGCCACCTTCACTTATATCGAGATTTTTTGATTTCAAAATTTCACTAGCTTCTTGCCATGCTACGTCAAGGAAAAATGGTGCAACAGATTTTGTGGCTACCCAGCTATCACTCTTTAAGACAATCTTTTCACTTTCTGCACGTGTTTTTTCATCTTGCGTAATAGCACCTTGATCGGTCATCAGTTTTAAAATAACGTGTTGGCGATTAGTTGCCTTATCAAAATTGACAATAGGGGAGTAAATACTTGGCCCTTTTGGAACCCCAGTTAACATTGCTGCTTCTGCAAGTGTTAAATCTTTTGCAGACTTTCCGAAATAAAAACGACTTGCAGCTTCTACGCCGTACATACCATGGCCGTAGTAAACAGTATTTAAGTAACCTTCCAGTATTTCATCTTTATCATAAAAAACTTCTAATCTATAAGCATACAGTGCTTCATTTAATTTTCGTGTCCACGATTTCTCATGTGAAAGATATAGATTTCGAGCATATTGTTGTGTAATTGTACTTGCTCCTTGAACCTTACCTCCAGCCTTAAGATCCACTAATAATGCACCAGCGATACGAGAAAAATCCAAACCGCCATGCTTATAAAAATCTTTATCCTCAACAGCTACTACTGCTTGCTTTAAATAGGGGGACATCTCATCAAGACTAACCCAATAACGTCGTTCATTCGTAAAGTGATCCCCAATTTGGTTCTCATTTTCATCTAAGAAAATAGAGGCTTTAGGTACGGTTAAAGGCGGGGCACCAGCCACTTGAACATAGACGCGTAAAGCTATAAATGCTACTACAATTGCGGATGTAAAGGCGACAAAAAGGGTAAGTGCTTTACGTGTACGCTTTGAACGTTTTTGCTTACGTTGATAGCTTTTTCTCTTCATCCGACTTCACCTCGTTTTCTCACACTTGCGTATAGTATGTGTTTGAACATTCATATTTAATCGAAATTATTGGTAAAAACTATTGCACTTTATTCAAAAACATCTATACTTTTTTTGTACTGTTTGAAATGCTAGCGTTCGACAAAAGAATAGTACATTGTAGATTTTAATCGAATTCTGCTAGATGTTCCAATAAAGTATACGAGGATACAAGGATAGAGGTTTCATTACAATCCTGTAAGTCCTTAATAGAGTAATGATAAAAAGGTTCATCACTGAAAGTTTTGGATAATATTTTGCTAAAACGTATGCCATTTGGATAAGATTTATAGTGATGAAAATGAATTTAATAGGATTAATTTCTAAATAAAAGTGGAGGTCGAGTAATGAGATTTGATGAAGCTTATTCAGGAAATGTTTTTATAAAAAGTCATCCTACATATGAGGATGCTCAGGCGGTCATATATGGAATGCCAATGGACTGGACAGTGAGTTATCGTCCGGGCTCACGTTTTGGTCCACAGCGTATCCGTGAGGTATCTATTGGACTAGAAGAATATAGTCCATATTTAGACCGCGAGCTAGAAGAAGTGAAATATTTTGATGCGGGTGATATACCGTTACCATTCGGCAATGCACAGCGCTCATTAGATGAAATTGAAAAGTATATCGAGAAGCTTTTAGCAGATGGCAAGATTCCTGTAGGTATGGGTGGCGAACATTTAGTATCGTGGCCTGTTATGAAAGCTGTATATGCAAAATATGATGATCTAGCAATTATCCACTTCGATGCACATACAGACTTACGTGTAGAATATGAAGGGGAGCCACTTTCTCACTCAACTCCTATTCGTAAAATTGCTGAACATATCGGACCAAAAAATGTCTATTCATTTGGTATTCGTTCAGGTATGAAGGAAGAATTCGAATGGGCAAAGGAAAATGGCATGCACATTTCAAAATTTGAAGTGCTAGAGCCATTAAAAGAAGTATTACCGTCTTTAGCAGGACGTAATGTTTACGTTACGATTGATATAGATGTACTTGACCCAGCACATGCACCAGGTACAGGAACAGTTGATTGCGGAGGCATTACATCAAAAGAATTACTAGCGTCCATCCATGCGATTGCAGCAAGTAATGTCAATGTAGTGGGCTTTGACCTAGTTGAAGTAGCACCAATTTACGACACATCAGAAATGACAGCGAATACAGCTTCAAAGTTATTGAGAGAAATGATTTTGGGCTGGGTAAAATAAGCAATGAAGTAGGAGTGGGGTTTAGCTTTAAGCTAGCCCCATTTTTCTTTTATATTTTGACTAAATATAGATACCGTTTGTGCCTCCATCTTGAGCGTCTAGGACGGTTCTATAAGGAGAAAAAGAAAGGGGTTAATCCCTAAATCATTGTTTAATGACTTTTGGGATAACCCCGAAATATATTTATTTATGCTTTGAAATATAAACTTTACCGTTTATCGTTACTTTAGAAGCGGAGATTAGAGTTTCTTTATTTGCTTCAATATATGGATTTATAATTTTGTCGATAGCATCCCATTTTTCATTAGATTTTTCAGAGTCACCTTTTTTATCAAGAGCTGTTGCTTCTTCATAAAGCTTTTTTAATTGTTTTTGATCATTCGCCTTGATTTCGAAGTCAAAGTTAGACAAGTAATCTTCAAAGCTAAGTGGCTTAAAATAAGGATTAATCATTTCATCGAATTCACCCCATAGCTTTTCAGATAATTGATCATTATTATCTTTATCAGCTTTTTTAGCATCATTGTATAAAGTTTTTAGTTTTGGCATGGCTTCAGCCGGGATATCTAATTCCAAATCTGAGATGTATTCTTCAAATGTTAACGGTGGATTTAGAGCATCTAAGTAAGGTTGAAGAACCTTCTGGAATTCATCAAATTTTTCTTGTGCGTTTTCCTCTTTACCAGATTTCTCTAGTTTTATCCACTGTTGATAAATATCTTTCAATTGTTTTTGATCTTTTTCTTTAATAACTATATTTTTTTCACTAAATTCATACACTTCCATGAACTCTTCAAAGGATGCAGGTACCCAGCTAGCTAAAATATACGGCTTTGTGATTTTATCCATTTCAAGATTAACTTTTTCTTCTTCATCATATTTCTCTTCTTTTTCTAACTTTTTCGTTTGATTAAACAACTTTTCTAATTTTGCTAGGTCTTCCTTTGTTATTTCTTTAGGTAAGCTTTTTTTATATACGTCAAACGTATAGAAGTCTGAATAATCTTGTACTAAGCTACCTTCTACAGAGATTTCTTGATTTTCTACTAAGTTCATTTTTTCTAATTGCTTATCTGAAAATTTCTGAAGGTCGATATAATAGTTTTTGCCGTCTTTCCCTTTAATTGTGATGCTATCTCCGTAAACGCTTTTAATAGTTCCTTTAATTTGTTGCTCAGCTTTAACAGTTATTTCGTTTGTTGCTTTTGCTGTTGTTGCCTCAGCTTGATGTGGCGTGAAGACAGCCATTCCTATTGTTAGTGCTGATACAATCATCCAAGATTTTTTAATTGTTTTTTTCATAATTATTTCTCCTTTTATTTAAATGGTTAAATTACTAATTATTAGACGTCTTTCCAAATATAAAAAGTTAGTTAAAGTTGAAAAAAATTTAAAAATAGTTGGAAGGTATAGATTAATACTTAAAGTTTTCCTTTTGACTACTCGAACATTTGAGGGATGGCTGTTATATCGAAGGCGAAAAAAGAAGCTATACATTTAATGAATGATGAGGGTGCTGGAAGAAGGTGCTAGTAAAGTACTTCGATTTATTAAAAAGAAGAACCTTTATATGGTGTAGTAATCAGAATGGTAAAGTAAGTAGGGTCTTCGAAGTGAAGCGGGTGAGTGGGGTTAACTTTAATCTCTAACTACAGATACTAAATTCCTAGAGAAAGTAGCCATAACCTATATGGATCTCATTGGAGCATATTGTTAAAAAAGAAAGACGCCATCCCAAAAAATCGGATAGCGTCTTGATATTTCAAATTGTTCTATTAAGGGTTCGTTGACCAAAGTCCAGCATGTTTTAATACAACACGTGGATGAAGTTTTAGCTGTGCAACCATTAACTCTGCTAAATCTTCTGCTTGCATCACTTTTTCTGGATTGCCGTCAGTTAAGTTAAGCTCAACCGCCATGTCTGTAGCAACTGTACTTGGCGTTAATGTCGTAACACGAATGTTTTTCTTACGCACTTCAAGCATTAATGATTCGCTTAGTCCGATAACTGCAGCTTTTGAAGCCGAGTATGCACTTGTAATCGGTGCACCTTTTTGACCAGCTGTTGATGAGATATTAATGATGTCGCCTGTGTTGCGCTCTAACATTTCCGGTAATACAGCGCGTGTTGTGTAGTACACACCTTTTACGTTAACGTCGATAATATTTGTCCATTCCTCTGGCGTTAAGTCCATGAAGCTACCGAATTTTGAAATGCCGGCATTGTTTACTAAAATGTCGATAGCACCAAGCTCTCCGCGAATAGATTCAACGGCTGTAGTAATAGAGTCTAAATCCGCCACATTTGCCACGGCGATTGCTACCTTCACATCATACTGTTTAAGTTCCTCTGCTACTTGTTGTAAATTTTCAAGAGTACGTCCAACAAGACCAACGTGAATACCTTCTTGTGCAAAAGCTACTGCTGTTGCACGTCCGATTCCACGACCTGCTCCTGTAATTAACGCCACTTTTCCTGCGATTGTTTGCATGTTTTTCGCTCCTTTAGGTAAGATGTTTTATTTAGACGAAAAAATAGATTAAGATTTATCTTTAAGACTATCCTCATTTTACTACGGTTTTCTACATTGTGAAGAGTGCACTTTTTGGTGCGGAGGTTACTAAAAGTTACTTATATGAAAAGGGAGTTAGCTCTATGTCAGATAAATTAAGAGAAGAGATAAAAGAGAGAATATTAAATAACGATTATCATTGCGAAAAAGAACTCACCTTATCGATTATTAGTGGGAAATGGAAAGTAGTTATTTTGTGGCATTTAGGTGTAGAAGGGACGCACCGTTTCAGTGAGCTTCAAAGACTTTTTCCAAAAATATCACATAAGATATTAACAAATCAATTACGTGAACTGATGGAAGATGGGATTGTTCATCGAGAAGTGTTTCCAGAAGTTCCTCCAAAAGTCGAGTATTCCATGACAGAACTAGGGATGACGTTATTACCAATTGTTGAGATGATGTATGATTGGGGTAAAAAAAGAATTGATCAAATTAAACAAGAAAGCGATAACGAGGTCATTTAGGATGATTTAAAAAGTCGGTGCTGTTAGTGAAAGTTATATGCATTCTGCAGCGAAAGTGAACGTCAGTCGCAAATACAGCTTCATATGGGGCTAAAAGTGAGGGAGTAATGAGATCACTTTTAGCCCTACTTGCTTTTAAAATTTGGCTAACATAATCATTCCGGGGATACTTTTGTTCATCACAATAGCTATTGGGAAGTTCACGGACTTTCTTGGGAAAACAAGATCATTTACAAAGTGAGCTTTTTTATTTTTTTTTTGGAAACTTTTTGATTAGATTCACATATCTTATTGACATAGCCAGGAAAAAAATTTTGCATTATGGGTAACGGGTGTTACCTATTGAATGGAGGCAAATTTTTGACCAAAAGAGCGATTTACTGAGGAGATTTTATTGGATTGTGCTTTTGAAATGGTTAGGAATAATGACGTTGATAGAGTGAATGCAAGGGATTTAGCAAAAGAGTTAGGTTGCTCGACAAAGCTTAAGCTTGGAAGTTGAACGTATTTAAAAAGACAGTTTTGAAGGCCGTAAACAAAAATTATTGAATGGAGAAAATAAATGAAAAATTCACCTATTCTTTTATCATTATTATTTACTGTGCTTGCACTTGTTTTTCCTTCTATAGCTGGGGCAATTATAACAATCAAAAATATAAGTAGTTTAAGCTCCATATTTTTGATTCAATTTATCTCCACTGCAGCTGGTGTTCTAGTTATTCTTTGGATCATGAAAAAAAGTAAATTCTCTTTCCAAGATTTCGGATTCAGAAAGTTTAAAGCAGAGGCGTGGATGGCTGTTATCGTTGTTATTGAGCTGGTTCCATTCTTAAATGGTATTACAGATATTGATGGTTTTTCTGCGCAGTATGTATTTATTTTACTTCTATTTGTTATTGCAGTTGGTTTTTGTGAAGAGCTTATTTTCCGAGGTCTAATCTTCAAATATTTATCAGCAAAAGGGCTTAAAGTGGCTATTCTAGGTTCCTCAATTTTGTTTGGTATTGGACATCTTGCAAATTTAGCTTCCGGTCAGGATTTTTTAATGACATTACTACAAATTATTTTTGCATTCCTCTTTGGGCTAGTTTGTGCAGAAATTGTAGCAAAGACAAAAAGTATTATTTTACCGATTGTCTGGCATGCTACACACGATTTTATTGCTTTCATGACTGATAAAAGTGAGCCGAATGTCCTTGCGGTTTCTATTTATGTCTTTCAATGTTTATTGTTAATAGGTCTAGCAATTTATTTCTGGAAAGCTTTATTTACTAAGAAAGATAAGGCGGGAGCGGTTATCACAAACAAAGGGAAGCCTGAAAGTTACGTTTAAACACAAAAAAGTGGGGAAGCGTAATGAGCTCACTTTTAGTCCCGCTTGCTTTTAAAACTTGACTGACATAATCATTCCAAGGATACCTTTGTTTATCACAATAGCTATTGAAAAAGGGGGCTCATTTACAAAGTGAGCTTTTTTTATTTTTTTGGAATTTTTTTGAATACCTTATTGACATTAATAGGAAAATGCTGTTACATTATAGGTAACGAATGTTACCTATCGAAAGGAGGCAAATTTTTTTGGCACCAAAAGAGCGATTTACTGAGGGGATTTTATTGGATTGTGCTTTTGAAATGGTTAGGAAGAGTGGCATTGATAGTGTGAATGCAAGAGATTTAGCAAAAGAGTTAGGCTGTTCGACAAAGCCTATATTTCGATTATTCTCGAATATGGATGATTTGAAGTATGCAATATATGAAAGGGCTGGCAATCTATACAACGAAAGAATGTTTCAAGGCTTGCAAGAAAGTTCTTTTTTAGGGATGGGTTTGGCTTATATTAACTTTGCTCGCGAAGAAAAAAAGCTATTTGAGCTATTATTTCTATCCAATAAATATAAAATCTCCAGCTTTTCGGATTTATTAAATGACGTAGAAAACCAAGGGATTATAGCAATAATTTCAAAATTAACAGGATTAACACAAGCCTCCGCTAGATCTCTATTTATCAATACATGGTTAACTGCACATGGTATTGCAACAATGTGTGCGACGAATACTTGCGATTTAGATAGCTCGGAAATTGAAGATATTTTAAAAGACGTATTTGAAGGCGTTAAACAAAAATTATTGAATGGAGAAAATAAATGAAAATGAAAAATTCACCTATTCTTTTATCAATATTATTTACTGTGCTTGCACTTGTTTTTCCTGCTATAGCTGGGACAATTATAACAATCAAAAATATAAGTAGCTTAAGCTCTATATTCTTGATTCAATTTATCTCCACTGCAGGTGGTGTTCTAGTTACTCTTTGGATCATGAAAAAAAGTAAATTTTCTTTCCATGATTTTGGATTTAGAAGGTTTAAAGCTGGGGCATGGATGGCTGTAATCGTTTTTTCTGAGTTGATTGCATTCTTTAATGGTATTACAGATAAAGATGGTTTTTCTGCGCAGTATGTATTTATTTTGCTTCTATTTGTTATTGCAGTTGGTCTTTGCGAAGAGTTTATTTTCCGAGGCTTAATTTTCAAATATTTATCAGTTAAAGGGCTTAAAGTGGCTATTCTAGGCTCCTCAATTTTATTTGGTATTGGACATCTTGCAAATTTAGCTTCCGGTGCTGATTTATTAATGACATTACTACAAATAACTTATGCATTCCTCTTTGGGTTAGTTTGTGCAGAAATTGTTGCAAAGACAAAAAGTATTGTTTTTCCGATTGTTTGGCACGCTATGCACGATTTTATAGCTTTCTTGACTGATAGTGAGCCGAATGTCCTTTCTGTTTCTATTTATGTCTTTCATTGTATAGTGTTAATTGGTCTCGCAATTTATTTCTGGAGAGCTTTATTTCCTAAAAAGGCTGTTATGAATTTAAAAAATCCTGAGAGTTACGTTTAAACTCGACAAGCAAAAAAGCATCTACTCGTTAAATTTGAGTGGATGCATTTTTGTCTATTCTTCTAAAGCTTCTAATCCAACATTGCCTCCTGAAATAAGAAAGCACACTTTTTCGTTTTTACGAATAGGTAAAGCTCCTTGCAGGGCAGCGCCAATGCCGATAGAAGAGGAAGGTTCTGCGATTATTTTACCATCTGAGAGTAAGGTTTTCATCCCGCGTTGAATCATTACTTCATCTACACTTACAACCTCATCGACAAGCTGTTGAACAATTGGGAAGTTTCGTTCCCCAGGCTGTAAAGTTAGTAGAGCATCAGCTAAAGATTTTTGTTCCGCTAACAGCAATCTTTCGCCAGCTTCTAAGCTTTTGCTATAACGCGAAACGACAGCAGGCTCCACACCAATTATTTTGATATGAGGGGCCATAGATTTGACAGCAGTTGCAACGCCACTAATTAATCCACCACCACCAATAGGAACAACAATAGTATCGACATCAGGAAGCTGTGCTACTATTTCCAAACCTGCTGTTCCTTGTCCGGCCATAATATCGTAATCATCATAAGGGTGTATGTTGCAATAGCCATGATCACGACTGAGCTTTTCTGTCAGTACATGTCTTTCTGCCAGCTTACATTGTACAACTTCTGCACCTAAGGCACGTATGCCATCAACCTTAATGGTAGGAGCTGAATCTGGAAGAACAATTGTCGCCTTACTATTTAATAACTTGGCAGCATAGGCAACACCTTTGCCATGATTACCTGAGGATGCAGCGACTACGCCTTTTCGTAATTGTTCTACCGGCATGGAAAGCATTTTATTGAGAGCTCCTCGAAGCTTAAAGGAGTTTGTTTTTTGCATATTCTCGGCTTTTATATAGACGTGACATCCTAAAAGTTGATCGAGCCCATTTAAACGAATAATAGGTGTTTCATATAAATAAGATGAAATTCTTTGTTTAGCGGCATGAATTTGTTCAAGTGTTAACATATAGCAGCCCTCATTTCGATAAAATGATTGAATATTCCAACTAATTAATATAACTGTAGATTTATAGACTGTTTATGTCAATCATTTAATAATGAGCAAATTACTGCCACATCGGATAGAATACTCACTTCTACCTTGAAAAAATATAAGGATTCATCCTATAATAAAAAGGATATAGTAAAAACAATAAAAGGGAGCGTCCATAATGGCGAACGAAGCAAGATCGCAGGTGAACATTAAGCTCATTTCTAAGATTTGCCCGATTGAAGGGGAGTCTGAAGGTTATGAAATGTTGCTGACAGGGCAGCTACTTGAAAAAGCAGGAAGCATATATTTGAAATATGAAGAGGTGCAGGAGGATAAAACCATCCGCACAACTATGAAGCTAGGCAATGAACAGGCATTAATTATGCGTACTGGAGCAGTAAAAATGCGACTACCACTTAACATAATTGAACAACAAATGGGTCATTATGAAAGTGATTTCGGTTCAATGCCACTCGTCATAGACACGAAAGAAATGACGTTTACAAAGCAGGTAGTAAGCGGAGATTTCCATGTACAGTACGATTTACTAATGGGTGGGCAAACCGTTGGCAATTATACATTAGACATTACATTTACGGAGGTACAATGATGAACGCAGTAGAACAAGTACAACAAGCCATTAAAGTAGCGATTGCGCAGGCTGTTGAAAAAGCTGGCTTAGTCGAGGCTGGCACAGAGTTAAATATTCACCTTGAAACACCGAAGGATAAAGCAAATGGAGATTATGCAACAAATATTGCTATGCAATTAACGAAATTAGCAAAAAAACCACCTCGTGCGATTGCAGAAGCTATTTTAGAAAATCTTGACACAGCAGGTACAGATATTGAGAAAGTCGATATTGCTGGCCCTGGCTTCATGAATATTACTGTGCGTAAAGATTTCTTAGCAGGTGTAGTAAAAGCAGTGCTTGAGCAAGGTGCTGATTATGGTCGTTCTAATGCTGGTGCAGGAGAAAAAGTTCAAGTTGAATTCGTATCTGCGAATCCAACAGGTGATCTTCATTTAGGTCATGCGCGTGGAGCTTCTGTAGGGGATTCATTATGTAATGTGCTAGATATGGCAGGTTTCGAAGTATCTCGTGAGTACTACATTAACGATGCGGGTAACCAAATTAATAACTTAGCGTATTCACTTGAAGCGCGTTATAAGCAAGCTTTAGGAATGGATGCTGAGATGCCGGAGGATGGCTACCACGGTTCAGATATTATTGAAATCGCTGGTAAACTAGCAGGCGAGCATGGCGATACAATTTTATCTAAAACTGATGAAGAACGTTTTGCATTCTTCCGTCAACATGGTTTAGCGTTAGAATTAGACAAGTTAAAAACAGACCTTGCAAACTTCCGTGTAAACTTTAATGTGTGGTATTCAGAAACTTCACTATATGAAAACGGCAAAATCGAAGTAGCGTTAGATAAACTGAAAGCTAATGGTCATGTATTTAAAGAAGACGGTGCTACTTGGTTCCGTTCAACAACATTTGGTGACGATAAAGACCGCGTGTTAATTAAAAATGATGGCTCTTTCACATATCTGACTCCAGATATCGCCTACCATGAGGACAAAATTGTACGTGGCTTCGATAAATTAATTAACATTTGGGGAGCTGACCACCACGGCTATATCCCACGTATGAAGGCTGCTATTCAGGCGCTTGGCTACGACCGTGATACACTTGAAGTAGAAATCATCCAAATGGTTCAGCTTTATAAAAACGGTGAGAAATTCAAAATGTCTAAACGTACAGGGAACGCTGTTACAATGCGTGAGCTTGTAGAAGAAGTTGGCTTAGATGCAGTTCGTTATTTCTTCGTGAAAACTGCTGGCGATTCTCACATGGACTTTGACCTTGACCTTGCTGTATCTCAATCAAATGAAAACCCAGTGTATTATGCACAATATGCGCATGCACGTATTTCTTCAATTTTACGCTCAGCAAATGAGCAAGGCTTTGCTGCTACAACAGATCATTTAACTCTGTTAACTGCAGAAAAAGAAATTGATTTACTGAAAAAAGTGGGCGACTTCCCGAAAGTGGTAGCAGATGCTGCGAAGCACCGTACACCACACCGTATCGCCAACTATATTCAAGAAACAGCAGCTGCATTCCACAGCTTCTATAACGCTGAAAAAGTGTTAGATGCTTCAAATAAAGAGCTAACAGAAGCTCGTTTAGCCCTTATTACTGCTGTACGTACAACAATTGCCAACGCATTACGCTTAATCGGCGTATCTGCACCGGAAAAAATGTAATAATAGTCTTTCTAGCCCCCGGCACGACAATGTGCCGGGGGGTTTTTTGTGTTGAAATGGATTTGATAATTAGAGCTGAGCTGTTGAAGCGACGGAAAGAGCCGCGAGGTCAACGGGACGACCCGCCAGAGCGACGGAAAGAACCCTTGGAGCGACGGATAGTCCTGCCGAAGTGACGGAAAGAGCCCAAAGTGACGGAAAGAACCGCCAGAGCGACGGAAAGAATCATCGAAGCGACGGATAAAATCCGAAGTGACGGAAAGAACCGCCAGAGTGACGGAAAGAATTGTCGAAGCGACGGAAAGCCCCGCCAAAGTCGTGGATAGGGAGGTCAAAATGATGGATAGAACCGGCAAAGTCGTGGATAGAAAGGTCAAAATGATGGATAGAATCGTCAAAGTCGTGGATAGGGAGGTCAAAATGATGGATAGAACCGGCAAAGTCGTGGATAGAAAGGTCAAAATGATGGATAGAGTCATCAAAGTCGTGGATAGAAAGGTCAAAATGATGGATAGAGTCATCAAAGTCGTGGATAGAAAGGTCAAAATGATGGATAGAATCGTCAAAGTCGTGGATAGAAAGGCCAGAATGATGGATAGAATCGTCAAAGTCGTGGATAGAAAGGTCAAAATGATGGATAGAACAGGCAAAGTCGTGGATAGAAAGGTCAAAATGATGGATAGAACAGGCAAAGTCGTGGATAGAAAGGCCAAAGTGATGGATAGAACAGGCAAAATGACGGAAAGCCCTGCCAGAGTGACGGAAAGAATTGTCGAAGCGACGGAAAGCACCGCCAGAGCGACGGAAAGAATCGTCGAAGCGACGGAAAGAACCACCAGAGCGACGGAAAGCCCCGCCAAAGTCGTGGATAGAAAGGTCAAAATGACGGAAAGCCCCGCCAAAGTCGTGGATAGAAAGGTCAAAATGATGGATAGAGCCAGCAAACGGAAGAACAGCACCACCGTAATATTCAAATTCATCTACTTAAATCGATAATTTTCTCCAAAATTCAGAAATCTTGTTGAAGTTTACGTTAGCGTCAATGGTATACTGAATGAAAATCGGAAGGGGGAGATGATATTGAGGACGATTCAAGAAGTGGCTAAGCAGTTTAATGTTTCAACACGGACAATTCGATATTATGAGGAGCTAGGGCTGCTTAATCCTAATCGATCATCTACTAATCAGCGAACCTTTTCAAAAAAAGAATTAGCGAAGCTTAAGCTTATTTTCCGGGGGAAGCGTTACGGTTTTTCACTTGAGGAGATCAAGGAGATGGTGTTGCTGTTTGATTTTGATCGCACGGGCATTCAACAGTTGGAGCGTACGGTCGAATATGGGGAGCAAAAAATTCAAGAGATTGATAGCAAAATAGCAGAGCTTGCACAAATGAAGAGTGAATTACTGCAATTACAAGGCATATTTACAGAAAAATTAGCGACTTTAAAGGGAGAGATGGACGATGAATAGTTCGAATTTGTTAGCACGTAATGCGCGAAAGTACCCTATGAGTGAAGCTGTTGTTTGTCAGGGGAGACGATTGACTTATCGTGATTTAGATGAGCAAGTGACACGTCTTAGTCATGCTTTAGTAGAGCAGGGGGTACGGCAAGGCGATAAAGTGATTATTTTTATGCCTAATGTTGTAGAGTTTATTGTTAGCTATTTTGCTATTCAGCGCGTTGGAGCAATTGTCGTTCCAGTAAATGCGAAATTTACGTTGCAAGAGGTTGAGTATGTAGCACAGCATGCTGATGCTAAGGCTATTCTAGTACATGAGGCAATTTTTGCAGCAGTCGAAAATATCACGATAATTCCTTTGAAAATCAAAACTGGTCAAGAGCAGGCTGGTTGGCTAAACTATGAAACACTGATTCAACATGCAAGCATTCAAACAATTGATTGCCAGTTGAATGAAGATGATGTTTCAACGATTTTATATACCTCGGGTACAACAGGAAAACCAAAGGGTGTGTTGTTTAGCTATCGCAATATTTTAACTGTAGCGCAAATGATTGCAGTGGAAATGGAAGTGAAGCCAGAAAGCCGGATCCTTCTTATGATGCCGTTGACGCATTCAGCCCCATTACATTTATTTTTAATGGCAGGAGTACTTGTAGGCTCGACAAATGTGCTAACGCCAACATTTACACCTGATTTATTTATTGATTCAATTGAGCAGGAAAGAACAACGCATTTCTTTGGCGCACCGGTTGCTTATTTGTTAACTGCCCAACTGCCGAGGTTGCAAACAGCTGATTTATCATCGATGAAATGGTGGGCTTATGGTGGAGCGCCTTTATCACAAAGCGAAGTTCGCCATTTACAAAAAGCTTTCAGAACAGAAAATTTAACGTGTGTCTATGGCTTAACAGAGGCTGGTCCAAACGGTTCAATAATGTTTGGTGAAGAGCATGCAACGAAGGCGGGTAGCGTTGGTCGGCGTGCACCACTTGGAGCAGAGTTGCGTATTATTAACGACAATGGAGAGGATGTCCGTGTTGGTGAAGTAGGAGAAATTGTGATATGCGGTGAGGGCAATATGCTGGGCTATTACAAGGATGATAGTGCAACAAAGGCTGCATTTATAGATGGCTGGCTAAAAACAGGTGACTTAGCTCGCTTAGATGAAGACGGCTTTATTTGGATTGTCGATCGTAAAAAGGATGTTATTTTTTCAGGCGGTGTGAATATTTACCCGAAAGAAATTGAAGATAGTATGTTGAGCTATGAGGGGATATTTGAAGTGGCTGTAATCGGTGTGCCACATCCGGAGTGGGGAGAAACAGTGAAGGCTGTTTATGCCGCTAAAACGGAAATTGTTGTGGACGAACTTAAAGCTTATTTGGAGGAGCATCTTGCTAAATATAAAATTCCACGCATCTTTGAACGTGTGGAAGCGCTACCACGAAATGCATCGGGCAAAATACTAAAACAATCCTTGAAGGGACAAGAGGTGAGATAGCATGAAAGTTTTACAGCAGGAAGATATGAAAACAACAAACTTTTTTAAAGATAATGAGACACTTCATAAAGTTTTAGAAATGATGCTAGATAAAGAGTTTGCGGAATATGCCACACGTGAGTTAACAGATTTCGGTGAGCTTTGTGCTGGAGATATTGATGTGAGAGCCAAACATACGGATAGAGAGGGTGAACCTCGATTACAAAGGTATAATGCCTATGGTGAAGAAGTGTCAGAGATTTGGGTCAATGATGGCTATAAAAAAACAATTGAAGAGACGTACAATACTGGCATTGTCGGCTATGTGCATAAAGATATTCCACAATTAGGTAAAAAGGGTAATTATGTGTATAGCTTTGCTCAAGGCTATATACTATCACATGCTGAACCAGGCTTTTACTGTCCTGTTACTTTAACAATGGCAACGGCTTATTTACTTGATCATTATGCGAGTGATGAGGTGAAGGAGCGCTTTTTACCACATGTTTGTGCAACAGGAGATACAGAGCTATATGAGGGGGCTACATTTTTAACGGAGCGCCAAGGTGGCTCTGATGTTGGGGCGAATGTTGTGGAGGCCAGACAGGATGGCAAGCAGTATCGTTTATATGGGGAAAAATATTTTGCATCTAACGCTGGAATGTGTGGAGTAACCATGGTATTGGCGCGTATGAAAGGGGCTCAGGCAGGCTCAAAGGGCTTAACATTGTTCGCCGTTCCATGGCGAAATGAGGATGGCACAGTTAATAACCTGCGCATTCGGCGTTTAAAGGATAAACTTGGCGTTAGAGCAGTACCTTCTGGTGAGGTGGAATTTGATGGTGCACTAGCATATGTTGTCGGTGACCCGAATAAAGGGATTTACTATATGCTGGAGGCGCTTAATTTATCAAGAATTTGCAATGCGGTTGCTTCTATCGGCATTATGCGCCGCGGTTATTTAGAGGCGAAGCATTATGTGACAAATCGTCATGCCTTTGGTAAACCTTTAACGCAATATCCTATGATTCAGGATTCACTAGGGAAATTCGCTGCCAAGCTTCATGTAGAAGTTGCCGCAGTTTTTGATCTTATTCAGCTGTACGATAAAGTAACTAGTGGGCAGGGGAATAAAGAGGACATCATTTTGAATCGCTTGTATATTGCTATTATGAAAAAAGAAACGGCAGAGCAAGCTGTACATTATGCAAGTGAAGCCATTGAATTACATGGCGGAAACGGCTATATTGAAGATTTTGTTACACCTCGGTTATTACGAGATGCACAGGTACTTACTGTGTGGGAGGGGACTGCGAATATTTTAGCTTTAGAGCTCATTCGTTTAGTTGATAAGTTTCGTGTGCACGAAATGTTTGTTCGTGTCATGGAAGAACGTCTAGAAAAACTAGCTACCAGTCCATTAGTCGAAATTGTCGTGGAGCAATTAGCAACACTAGATTCAACTTTGCAAACATTTAGCCGTTTAGATGATGCAACAAAAACTTTTGAGGCAAAAAAGGTCGCAGAGAAAATGGCGCACTTATATGAAAGTGTTGTAGCAGTCGAATGGGCACAAAGATTCGGTGGCAAATATGAGAAGCTAGCAGATATTTATTTAGAGAACACATGGGCATTACGAGAAATGGGTGCACCAATGAAAACGGTACAGTATTTTTCAGATATCGTCTAATTTCTTTAAGTATGCCGGGCATAATTGATTTGTTTAGAAGTCGTCTCGAATGGAGGCGACTTCTTTCATTTTCATGTATAATACAATCAACTGAATATTATAAAGGTTCTTTACTTAAGTAAAGTGAAAAGGGAAATCGGTGTAATTCCGATGCGGTCCCGCCACTGTATGTGTGAGTTTTTTCAATCTGCGCCACTGAAAATTTCGGGAAGGCTTGAAAAAGCGTATGGAGCACGAGCCAGGAGACCTGCCTTTATAGAAAACACGTTGTAGCCTACGAGGATAGGATGGTGGATTTTGTATATGTATTTTTGTGCAAATTTGACCCCCTCATTGTTTTATGATGAGGGGTATTTGTTTTGGAAGATGAATGTCGATAAATTTGAAAACATGGGCGATAAATTCACAATGTTAGGTGATAAACTCAAAAAGTTAGGCGATAAATTCACAATGTTGGGTGATAAACTCAAAAAGTTGGGCGATAAATTCACAATGTTAGGTGATAAACTCAAAAACTTGGGGAGATAAACTCAACATGTTGGCTGGAAGTTCGCAATGCTGATGATAACCCCGAAATGTTAGGCGATAAAAAACTAAAATGTATCGATCAATCAGAAAAACAATCAAAACTATACGCGCAAATAGACTAAGGAGGATTCACATGAAGAAAATTTGGAAAATAGGGTTATCAGCATTTTTAGCTATTGGCTTACTTGCTGCATGTAATACAAAAGAGGCGACAAATGAAAAGCCGTCATCTTCTGAGCAACAAGAGACATCAAAAGTAGATCAAGCAACATTCCCAATGACGATAACGGATGCTACTGGCAAGGAAATTACGCTTGAAGCACCGCCTGAAAAAATTGTCTCACTCATTCCGAGTAACACAGAAATTTTATTTGGCCTTGGCTTAAATAATGAAATAGTTGGCGTGACAGATAATGATGATTATCCACCAGAGGCTACTAAAAAAGATAAGGTTGGCGGTATAGATTATAATATTGAACAAATTATTGCGTTAACGCCAGATATCGTTTTTGCACATGTATCGGGTATGAGTTATTCAAAAGGAGCAATTGAACAGCTTGAGGCTGCCGGTGTGAAAGTATTTGTTGTAGCGGATGCAAAAAACTTTAATGAAACTTACACAACGATTGAACAGCTTGGTCGTGCAACGGGGAAACTAGAAGAGGCTAAAAAAATAGTCGCAAATATGAAGGCAAAAGTTGAAGAAGTTGAAACAAAACTTAAGGGTGTTGAGCCAAAGAAAGTCTTTGTAGAATCGTCTGATGAGCCACAGGTTTATACAGCTGGTAAAGGTACATTTATGAATGAAATGCTAGAAATGATTCATGCTGAAAATGTAGCAGCAGATGTAAATGGCTGGTATCCAATTGAAGCTGAACAAATTATTGCGAAAAATCCAGATGTCATTGTTGTGGCATATAATTATGTACCGAATATTTTAACGAAAATTCCACAACGTCCAGGCTTTGAGACAATAACTGCCGTAAAAAATAAGGCTATTGTACAAGTGGATGAAAGTACGACAAGTCGTCAAGGTCCTCGGTTAGCAGATGGTTTTGAGGAATTAGCAAAGGCCGTTTACCCAGAGGCGTTTAAATGAGTAAAACAATTGCAGCCTATGTAACAGCAATTACGCTTTTAATCATTAGCATCTGGTGTGGTGTAGCGATAGGCTCAGTTCATATTCCATTAGAAGTATTGTGGAATAGGGCGGCTGATGAAACAGCTGCCAATATTTTATGGAAGATTCGTTTACCTCGAGTGATGCTAGCAGGGCTTGTAGGGGCATCACTTGCAATTGCAGGGGCAGCTTTTCAAGGCCTATTAAAAAATCCTTTGGCTGATCCTTATACGTTAGGTGTTTCCTCTGGTGCATCAGTGGGCGCAGTGATGACGATTTTCTTTAGTGTGTCAATACCTGTAATCGGTCATTTTACATTGCCAACCTTTAGTATGATAGGTGCCATATTAACGATGTTTGCTGTTATGGGCTTTGCTAGAATAGTAGACCGTTCACTAAAAATGGAAACTCTTATTTTAACAGGAGTTATATTTAGTTCATTTTTAGGTTCTTTGATTTCATTAATGATCGCATTATCTGGTGAGGAGCTACGCCAAGTGATTGGTTGGCTGCTCGGCTCAGTATCGATGCGTGGTTGGCCATACGTTCAGATGATTATCCCGTTTGTCATAATTGGCTCCATTATGCTTTGGACACAAAGACGTGAATTAAATGTTCTGTTATATGGTGAAGAACGCGCAAAGCATTTAGGTGTCAATGTTAAGCGCAGTAAATATATTATTTTAGTGGGTGGGTCCATGTTGACAGGAGCTGCGGTAGCTGTTTCTGGAACGATAGGCTTTGTTGGTTTAGTCGTGCCTCATATGACGAGAATGGTTTGGGGTTCCGATCACCGTCATTTATTGCCATTATCATTTTTTAATGGGGCAACTTTGCTGATTATTTGTGATTTAATAGCACGAACAATTATTATGCCAAGAGAGCTACCGATTGGTGTCATTACTGCATTTATTGGAGCGCCCGTTTTTTCTTATATTTTTTATAAGCAACGTAGAAGCAAGGGGGTACGGGCATGATTGTTGTTGAACATCTTTCCGGCGGCTATGAAGACGTACCTATCGTCCAAGATATAAGTTTTTCCGTTGAAAAAGGCAAAATATTAGGGATTTTAGGCCCGAATGGTAGCGGGAAATCCACACTGTTAAAAGTAATAAGTGGCATACTACCAGCAACCGCAGGCACTATATTAGTAGATGGTAAAAATATTAGCTCTTACAATGCGCGTGCATTAGCAAAAAAAATGGCGGTGCTACCACAATTACATGCAAATGCCTTTTCAAACAGTGTTCGAGAGGCAGTATCACTTGGACGTTATCCACATCAAACAGGCTTCTTTTCGAGCTGGACTGATCGTGATGAACAGGCAGTCCAACATGCGATGATGCAAACGGGTGTGAAACGCTATGAACAGACACCGATGGAATTTTTATCGGGCGGTGAACAGCAAAGAGTTTTTGTTGCCCAAGCGCTTGCACAAACAGCGGAAATATTGCTGTTAGATGAACCAACGAACCATCTAGATATTGCCCATCAACGTCAAATTTTAGATATGGTGCGAAAGGAAGCAATTGAAAGTGGTTTGACCGTTATTATGGTACTGCATGATATGAATTTAGCCTCCCTCTATTGTGATGAATTATTACTTATGGAGGAAGGTCGGATGCGGGCATTGGGGGCGCCACACGAAGTATTAATCGCTTCGCAAATCGAAGAGGTCTATCATGCCCGAGTTGCAACTTATGCACATCCAGAAATTCCAAAGCCACAAATTACAATGATGCCAGCATCAGTTGAACATCAGCAGCGTGCAGTCATTACAAAAGAAAATTTCGCTGTTACAGAACGTTATATTAAGCTTCAATCAGAGTTTCCTTTAAAAACAGTGTCCTCAGCTGTCCATAATCCTGGTATCGGTTGGTATGATTGTCTATTAAATCGTTCTGTACCAATAGATTATGTCATTAGTGATGTAAAGAAAGAGGTCGCTGAATTTTTGCTAAAAGAGCATTTTTCATCTACAGGTACAGTCGTCATGTTAACAGCTGTCCCAACAAATCTTGTAGCTATTAATGAATTTAAAGCTTCCTTTGGCAGCGTCCTTGTAGCTGTTACGGCTGGAGTTGGCAATGCTGTTGATGTGTCTCGTACACATGAAAGACAAGATGAACCACATATTGGTACTATAAATACGTGGGTTATTGTTAATGGTTGTTTATCAGAAGAAGCATTCTTCCAAGCAATGATGACGGCTACCGAGGCGAAAACAAAGGCATTGCAATCGGAAAATATTCGTGATGAACTTAGTGGTACAATTGCGACAAGTACTGCTACAGATAGTTTATTAATTGCAGCTACACAAAAAGGGGAAGAAATGCTGTACGGAGGTCCCATTACTGATGTAGGTAAGATTATCGGTAAAGGTGTTTTTGAAACAACTGTGCAGGCCATAAAAAATTATAAAAATAACTTTAGGAGATGAGAGAAATGAAACTTTACACGAAAACAGGGGATACAGGGAAAACAAGTCTTATCGGTGGACGCGTTGATAAAGATAGCTTACGCGTTGAAACATATGGGGCCATCGATGAATTAAATTCTTTTATTGGTAAGGCTGTCAGTGAACTAGATCGTGAGCTATTCAAAGATGTTCTGATTGATTTAGAAACGATTCAGCATGAGCTTTTCGATGCAGGCGGAGACCTCGCTAACGTTATGAAGGAGCGTCATTATAAGCTGACAGAGCAGCCAATTGAAGTGTTAGAAACACGAATTGATGCATTGTCAGATGAAGCTCCTCCGTTACAGCGCTTTATTTTACCAGGTGGTGCACCAGCAGCTGCAACCTTACACATTGCTCGCACAGTAGCACGACGAGCAGAGCGTCAAATGGTAACGCTTATGAAGGAAATCGAAGACGTACCGACGATTGTACAAAAATATTTAAACCGTCTATCTGACTATTTATTTGCAGCAGCACGGGTTGTAAATCATCGATTGAATGTCGCGGATGTTGAATATATTCGAAGCGGCAATGTCTTTAAAAAATAGTCTATAATTTTTCGTCATTTAGTAAATGTTTATTTTAGCTAAAGAAATGCAGCAGCAACAAATGTTTTTTATAGAGAATTAATTTATGGACAGATGGCGCATTTTTTCAAAAATTACGGATGATATTTGATATAGGTTGATTGGAGTGGAGGTTGTGCGACTCCTAGGAGATCAGCGTCACAGATGAGACCCTGGAGCGAGCATCGCGAGTGAAGCGGCTCATCGGACGCCCCCAGGAAGCTCTGCTCTGCGCGAAAGCGAAGCGTCAGCGGCAAAGCGCCCAACCGGAACGGAAATCAACCCCACGTTATGGTGAGAATTAGTATTATAAAGAATGTAAAAAATAGTCACTTTGAAAAATTCAGGGTGGCTTTTTTTCTTGTAAAATGTAAGAATATAAAATTATCAGAAATATTTCCGTTTTATGTTGACTGAATGCTCACTCATTTATTAGAATAGGAATATAATGATAGAATGACGTACATTTACGTATGAGCTAGCAAATTTATCACAAAGAGAGAAACTTACGACAAATTAAAGGGGGGACCAACCATGAGTCCATTAGTAATTGCAAACATTGTTCTAACAGTCGTGGTTGTGCTTTATGCAGTAGGATTGTTCTTCTATCTGTTAAAAACACGCTATAAATTTGTGCAATTGGGGAAAAAGGTTGAGTTTGATGAAAGTGTTAAAGAACGAGTTGGTTATCTTATGGTCAATGTACTTGGCCAAAACAAGCTATTAAAAGATCCAAAGAGTGGTTTAATTCACGTCATGTTCTTCTATGGGTTTTTGATGGTGCAGCTAGGTGCCATTGATTTAATTTGGAAGGGGTTAGCACCTGGATCACATTTACCGCTTGGCGTTTTTTACAGTGTGTTTACATTCTTCCAAGAGCTTGTGGTATTAATGATTTTAGTGGCGGTAGTGTGGGCATTTTACCGACGCTATGTAGAAAAGCTAGTACGTCTAAAACGTGGCTGGAAAAATGGTCTTGTCTTAATTTTCATTGGCGGGTTAATGGTATCCACATTACTTGCAAATGGTATGGGAATAATTTGGCATGGTGAAGAACTAACTTATACAGAGCCAGTTGCTTCTGGCATTGCAGCTATTTTTAGCTTCTTACCAGCATCAGCAGCGGCTGTTGTTTTCTACGTAATGTGGTGGGTACACTTATTAACTCTTTTAACATTCTTAGTGTATGTACCACAATCGAAGCACTTCCACTTGATTGTAAGCCCGATTAATGTGTACATGAACCGTTTAGATCGTACAGGTACTTTAACACCAATCGACTTTGAAGCATTAGAAAATGCTGAAGATGAAGAGGATATTCCAGCCATTGGTGTTGGACGAATTCAAGACTTTACACAAAAACAAATGTTAGATTTATATTCTTGTGTAGAGTGTGGACGCTGTACAAATATGTGTCCAGCATCAGGAACAGGGAAAATGCTATCACCGATGGATTTAATCGTGAAGCTTCGTGATCATTTAACATTTACAGGTGCTGTTGTGACAAAGCAAAAGCCATGGGTTCCTTATCAATTCTTTGCTAAGACAAAGGGGAATCAGCTAGCGATGGCAGCTGGTGCTGAGGGGGCAGTCATTGAAGATATCTACAACCCTTCTTTAATTGGCGATGTTATTACAGAATCAGAGATTTGGGCATGTACAACTTGCCGTAACTGTGAAGATCAATGTCCTGTTATGAACGAGCATGTCGATAAAATTATTGATTTACGTCGTTACTTAACAATGACTGAAGGAAAAGTAAACCCTGATGCACAACGCGCGATGACAAATATCGAGCGTCAAGGCAATCCTTGGGGCTTAAACCGTAAAGAAAAAGAAAATTGGCGTGACATAGATCCAACAATTCATATTCCAACAGTGAAAGAGCTGAAAAAATCAGGCGAAGAAATGGAATATTTATTCTGGGTCGGTTCAATGGGTGCATTTGATAACCGTTCGCAAAAAATTGCATTAGCTTTCTGTCGTTTATTAAACGAGGCGGGCGTGAAGTTTGCGATTTTAGGAAATAAAGAGAAAAACTCAGGGGATACTCCTCGTCGTTTAGGAAACGAATTCTTATTCCAAGAGCTGGCAACAGCAAATATCGATGAATTTGAGAAAAACGACGTGAAGAAAATCGTTACGATTGACCCGCACGCTTATAATATCTTTAAAAATGAATATCAAGACTTTGGCTGGAAGGGCGAGGTCTACCACCATACTGAACTATTGAATCAATTGATTGATGAAAATCGTCTAGCGTTAAATTACGAAGTTCATGAAACGATTGTTTTCCACGATTCTTGTTATTTAGGTCGTTATAACGATGTTTATGATGCACCACGCGAGATATTACGTGGCATCCCAGGTGTTAAGCTTGTGGAAATGGAGCGTAATCGTGAAACGGCAATGTGCTGTGGTGCAGGTGGCGGTTTAATGTGGATGGAAGAGCATGTCGGCAACCGTATTAACGTAGCACGAACAGAACAAGCTTTAGCAACGGATGCATCTGTTATCTCTTCTGGATGTCCTTACTGCTTAACAATGCTTGAGGATGGAACAAAGGCAAAAGAGGTTGAGGATTCAATCGGTACATTCGATGTTGCAGAACTATTAGAGCGTTCTGTATTTGGTGAAAAAGTGAAAGCTGTCGAAGAATCTGTTGAAGAAGCAGCAGATGTAATGGTTGAAGAAGTGGTAGCTTCAGTGGACAGTGTCGAACAAGACAAGAATACAGAAGTTAACGCAGAAAAATGATGGTTATTGCAGAAATATTTTTGTTATCTGAAAAATATAAATTGCACAATAAATAATTGTTTTGTAGAATAAGATTAAATGGAGATGGGAGTTGATCTAACTTCTTTTAGCGGGTATCCAAACACCCGCTGAAAGAAGTTGAAGCCTCCGGCGGATGTCACGGAATCGAAAAGGAGTGCTTTGTGCTTGCACAAAGCCGATTCCAGACGCAATTATGCCGAGGTATAATTGATACTAACTCCCATTTTTCATCGCAAGAGGTCGAGCGAGCGTTCAGTCAACGCAGATGCTCTAATACTTCTTCTAGAACGTAAAACAAAAGGGGTGTTTTACTTGAATAGAGCTGTAATTTTAGCAGGAGCAAGAACTGCATTTGGTAAGTTTGGAGGTTCACTATCAGCATTAAGTGCAAGTGACTTAGGGGCAATCGCCATAAAAGGGGCACTTGAGAAAGCGAATATTTCACCTGATGAAGTGGATGAAGTAATTTTAGGCTCCGTTTTACAAGGGGGACAGGGCCAAATTCCTTCAAGGCAGGCTGCAATCAAAGCAAATTTACCAATAGCGGTAAAAACAGAAACGATTAACAAAGTTTGTGCGTCAGGGATGCGTGCAGTAACACTAGCAGATCAGCTAATTCGATTAGGGGACGAAGAAGTAATTATCGCTGGTGGTATGGAGTCCATGTCCAATGCACCGTATTATCTACAAAATGGTCGAACTGGCTTACGCATGGGCGACTCAACAATGGTGGATGGCATGCTATATGATGGTTTAACATGTGCCTTTAATAAGGCAAGGCCGCATATGGGAAGCTACGGTAATACAACGGCCAAAGAATATTCGTTAAGCCGTGAAGAGCAGGATGCTTGGTCTGTTCGCAGTCATGAACGTGCACTTGCAGCAATTGAAAAAGGTTACTTTGCTGAAGAAATCGTGCCTGTGGAAATTCCGCAACGTAAGGGAGAACCACTTCAAGTCGATACAGACGAGGCACCAAGAGCTGGTACATCAATGGAGGTACTTGCAAAACTCAAACCAGCCTTTGACAAGGATGGAACAATTACAGCAGGTAATGCACCTGGCGTTAACGATGGTGCATGTGCCCTAGTAGTAATGAGTGAGGAACGTGCAACTCGAGAAGGCAGAGAACCACTTGCGGTTATTATCGGTCGTGAAGAGATCGCTATTGAGCCAGAGAACTTCCCGCAAACACCAGGGCTTGTCATTAACAAATTACTGAAAAAGACGGGTAAATCATTAGCTGACATTGATTTGATCGAAATCAATGAAGCATTTGCAGCAGTAGCTCTTGTCAGCAAGCAATTGGCGGATTTAGATGCTGAAAAGGTCAATGTTAACGGTGGTGCAGTTGCACTAGGTCATCCAATCGGAGCATCTGGAGCACGCATTATTTTAACACTTGCTCATGAATTAAAGCGCCGTGGCGGTGGTATCGGAATTGCTGCTATCTGCTCAGGTGGAGGGCAAGGCGATGCGATTATGATTGAAGTACCGAAAACAGGGGGACATGAATGATGGGAATTCAAAAAGTAATGGTCATTGGTGCTGGGCAAATGGGCTCCGGCATTGCACAAGTTTGTGCACAAGCTGGTTATGACGTCAAACTGAACGACATGAAGCAAGAATTCTTCGAACGTGGTTTAGGAGTCATTACGAAAAACCTAACACGTGATGTCGAAAAGGGGCGTAAAACTGAGGATGAGAAGGCGGCCATTCTAGGTCGTATTAATATGTCACTAGATTTACAGGATGCTAGTGACGTAGATATTATCATCGAGGCAGCAGTGGAAAATATGGAAATAAAGCAATCCATCTTTAAGCAAATTGATCAGATTGCACCGGCACATGCCATTTTAGCTACGAATACATCATCTTTACCAATTACGGAAATTGCAGCTGTAACAAATCGTCCAGAGCAAGTAATTGGTATGCACTTTATGAATCCGGTACCTGTTATGAAGCTAGTAGAAATTATTAGAGGGTTAGCTACAAGTGATGAAGTCTACAAAGCAGTTGATGACATGACAGTAAAATTATCGAAAACGCCAGTGGAAGTAAATGACTTCCCAGGTTTTATTTCGAATCGTATTTTATTGCCAATGATTAATGAAGCGATCTACGCACTGTATGAGGGTGTAGCATCGAAAGAAGCTATTGATGATGTGATGAAGCTCGGAATGAATCATCCGATGGGGCCATTAACATTAGCAGACTTTATTGGTCTTGATACATGTCTATCCATCATGGAGATTTTACATGAGGGCTTAGGTGATAGTAAATATAGACCTTGTCCATTGCTTCGTAAATATGTGGCAGCAGGATGGCTAGGTAAAAAATCTGGAAGAGGCTTTTACGTTTATGAATAATCCTATGGGGATGGGATGAATTAAACGAAGTGTAATGCTACGGGACAACATACAGGGGTGACATAATAGATGCATTTACAATTTACAGATGAACAAATAATGATGCGTGATATGGTTCGTAATTTCGCTCAGGATAAAATCGAACCGTGGGTAGAACGTATGGAGGCAGGAGAGTTTCCACGTGAGCTTCTTGCCCAAATGGGAGAATTAGGTTTAATGGGGATCACGACGCCTGAGGAATTAGGCGGCTCAGCGATGGATTTTACATCGTACATAATTGCTATCAATGAACTATCGAAGGTTAGCGCGGTAATGGGAGTTATTTTATCAGTGCATACTTCGGTTGGAACAAATCCCATTATTTATTTCGGCAATGATGAACAGAAGAAACGTTATGTTCCAAAGCTTGCTGCAGGTGAATATTTAGGGGCATTTTGTTTAACAGAGCCTAGCGCTGGTTCTGATGCTGGCTCTTTACAATCCAAAGCGGTGCGAGATGGAGATGAATATGTCATCAACGGCTCCAAAGTGTTTATTACAAACGGTGGAGAAGCGGATGTTTATATTGTCTTTGCCTCAACGAATTCTACTGAAAAAACACGTGGTATTTCAGCATTTATTGTTGAAAAAGGAACACCGGGTTTAATCATAGGTAAAGATGAACATAAAATGGGCTTACACGGCTCACGTACAGTTCAACTAACATTCGACAACTGTCGCATTCCAGCCACAAACCTTCTTGGGGAGGAAGGGGAAGGCTTTAAAATTGCAATGGCCAACTTAGATGTTGGACGTATTGGAATCGCAGCACAAGCTCTAGGCATTGCTGAAGCGGCACTAGAGGCAGCTACTGCCTATGCAAAAGAACGTGTTCAATTTGGAAAGCCTATTGCAGCGCAACAAGGAGTTGGCTTCAAGCTTGCTGATATGGCGACTGCTGTAGAAGCAGCAAAATTATTAGTCTATCGGGCAGCGGATTTACGCACAAAAGGGTTACCGTGTGGAGCTGAGGCCTCGATGGCGAAACTTTTTGCTTCTCGTACGGCAGTGCAAGCAGCGATAGACGCTATACAAATTTTTGGTGGCTATGGCTATACAGAAGACTATCCAGTAGAGCGTTATTTCCGAGATGCAAAAGTGACAGAAATATACGAGGGTACAAGTGAAATTCAAAAGCTAGTCATTAGTAAACATTTACTTAAATAAAGTCTGATGTTATGTTGCAATGTTGATTTTTCAAGGATGATGTTGATTGCTCGAGGAAATCGTTCGGGTTATCTGAAGAAATGATCAGTTCGAGCAATAAAACGCTCGGGTACCTCGAAGAACTGCTCAAGTAACCAAGAGATTTGCTTAGTTTCCGAAGTAATAATCGAAAATTGAAATCAACAATATAGCACTAACAAAGTCTAACAAAAAAGGGGAAATGGACAATGAACTTTCAATTATCAGAAGAGCATGAGCAATTACGCGAAATGATTCGTGATTTTGCTATTAATGAAGTAGCACCAACAGCAGCTGAACGTGACGAGAACGAAGAGTTTGATCGTGCAATTTTCGATAAAATGGCGGAACTAGGCTTAACAGGTATTCCATGGCCAGAAGAATACGGTGGTGCAGGCTTTGATTATCTTGCATATGTCATTGCTGTAGAGGAATTATCACGTGTATGTGCTTCAACAGGGGTAACTTTATCAGCACATACTTCGCTTGCTGGTTGGCCGATCTATAAATTCGGTAATGAAGAACAAAAACAAAAATATCTTCGTCCAATGGCAGAAGGTAAACATATCGGTGCATATGGCTTAACAGAGCCAGGATCAGGATCTGATGCTGGTGGCATGAGAACATATGCAAAACTTGATGGCGATGATTATATTTTAAACGGCTCGAAAATTTTCATTACCAATGGTGGAGTAGCAGATACATATGTTGTATTTGCAGTAACAGATCCAGAGGCTAAGCATGGCACAACTGCTTTTATCGTTGAAGCTGGCTTTGAAGGTTTCTCGGTAGGGAAGAAGGAGAAAAAACTAGGAATTCGTTCATCTCCTACAACTGAAATTATTTTTGATAACTGTCGTGTTCCGAAAGAAAACATGCTTGGAGCTGAGGGAGAAGGCTTCAAAATTGCGATGACAACACTTGATGGAGGACGTAATGGTATTGCGGCACAAGCTGTAGGGATTGCACAAGGCGCATTGGATGCAGCGGTTGAATACGGTAAAGAACGTGTGCAATTTGGCAAACCGATTACTGCCAACCAAGGTGTATCCTTTAAACTAGCGGATATGGCAACTCAAATTGAAGCATCTCGACTGCTTACATACCAAGCAGCTTGGTTGGAATCAAATGGTCTACCTTATGGTAAGGCATCTGCAATGGCAAAATTAATGGCTGGCGATACTGCGATGAATGTAACGACTGAGGCGGTCCAAGTCTTTGGTGGATATGGATATACGAAAGATTATCCAGTTGAGCGCTTCATGCGTGATGCGAAAATCACACAAATTTATGAAGGTACACAAGAGATTCAACGACTTGTTATCTCTCGTATGTTGACAAAATAACGTATGACAGAAAGAGATAAAAGACCCCAAGTACAGTCAACGGTAAAAGATGAAAATCTCATCGCCATTCGTCGAGAACAAATGATAGAGGGAGCCATTAAATTATTTAAAGAAAAAGGTTTTCATCGTGCTACCACGAGAGAAATCGCAAAAGCTGCAGGCTTTAGTATCGGAACATTATATGAGTATATTCGTACTAAGGAAGACGTCCTTTACCTTGTATGTGATAGCATTTATCACCATGCGATGGAGCGACTTTCAAGTTATGAGATTAAGGCAGGAACTATAGAAGAGTTACAGGCAATGATTCGAGAGTATTTCTTGCAAATTGATAGTATGGTTGATGAGCTGACAATCATGTATCAGGAAACTAAATCATTGTCAAAAGAAGCACAGCGCTATGTATTTAGTAAAGAGTTTGAAATGGTTGGTACTTTTGAGCGATTACTACAACGCTGTGTGCAGTCGGGTGAAATAACGATGACGGATAAACAAATTCATTTGGCAGCAAATAACTTAGTCGTTTCTGGACAAAGCTGGGCATTCCGTAAATGGGCGCTCCATCGTCAGCACTCTATTGACGAATTTATTGAAATGCAAATAACATTGTTTATTTCAGGCATAAAGGGGTTCTAATAAGTTCCGTAAAGGGGTTGTCGGTAATTGCATAGAGCGACATTGCAATTACCGACTTTTTTTTTGTATGAAAAGACTCATCTCATAAAGTTTGGGATGATATTTGTTTGATTGAAGTGGAGACTGGGCGACTCCTTGGGGATCAGCGTCACAGATGAGACCCTGGAGCGAGCGGCGCGAGTGAAGCGGCTCATCGGACACCCCCAGGAAGCTCTGCTCTGCGCGAAAGCGAAGCGTCAGCGGCAAAGCGCCCAGTCGGAACGGAAATCAACCACACGTTATGATGATGAGTCGATAAAGAACATTAAGGGGAGAAAGTGGGGATTTCATATGACAAAGGTAGAAGTATATCGTCCAAAAAATCACGTACGTTTTGTAACAGCATCGAGTCTTTTTGATGGACATGATGCTTCGGTTAACATTATGCGACGTATTTTACAATCAAGCGGTGTAGAAGTAATCCATTTAGGACATAACCGCTCCGTGGAAGAAGTCGTAAATGCTGCGATTCAAGAGGATGCACAAGGCATTGCAGTATCTTCTTATCAAGGCGGACATATGGAATACTTTAAATATATGTATGATTTGCTGCGTGAAAAAGGAGCGCCACATATTAAAATTTATGGTGGCGGCGGTGGTGTTATTTTACCACGTGAAATAAAAGAGCTACATGCTTATGGGATTGCAGGGATTTTCTCGCCTGAGGATGGTCGTGTCTTAGGATTACAAGGGATGATTAATGAGAAAATTAAAGGAACTGATTTCCCAACGGCTACAGGTAGCTATCAAGAAAAGTTGGATGCCATAACGACAGAAACACCAGAAATTTTAGCAAATTTAATAACTGCTGCTGAGTCGAATGATGATGAAGAAACGAAAAAGATGCTAGAAGAAGCTCGCAAACGCTCAAAAGGGACACCTGTATTAGGTATTACAGGAACAGGTGGTGCGGGTAAATCTTCCTTAACGGATGAATTAATTCGTCGTTTCCTAAAGGAGTTTCCGGATAAACGCGTAGCTATTCTTTCTGTCGATCCGACGAAGCAAAAAACAGGTGGCGCTTTACTTGGTGACCGAATTCGTATGAATGCGATTTTCAATAATCGAGTATATATGCGTAGTTTAGCAACCCGTGGATCTCGTACAGAGCTTACTGCTTCTATTGGGGACGTGCTAGATGTAGTGCGTGTAGCGGACTATGATTTAATCATTGTAGAAACAAGTGGTATTGGTCAAGGTGATGCGGAAATTACAAAATACACTGATCTATCCATGTACGTGATGACAAGTGAGTTTGGTGCTCCAACACAACTTGAAAAAATTGACATGATTGATTTTGCGGATGTAATCGCCATCAATAAATTTGAACGCAAAGGCTCTGAGGATGCGTTACGTCAAGTGCAGAAGCAATATCAACGTTCACGAGAACTGTGGGATGAATCACTTGATAATATGCCTGTGTACGGTACGATTGCCAGTCAATTTAATGATAAAGGAACGAATGCTTTATTTGCTGTATTAGTAAATATCATTAATACGAAGACGGGAAGTAATTGGGAAACAGGCTATGAGCAATTTTCGAAAACTCAAAAGCAAGATGTTATCATTCCAAACGATCGTCGTTATTATTTACGAGAACTGACAGATACTGTGCGTGGCTATCATAAAAAATCAGAGCAGCAGGTGGAATTTGCTCGTCGTCTATTCCAATTAGAGGGAGCTATTGTAGCGGTTAAGGAAAAAGCGCCAAATGATGCACTTATCGCATCTCTCACTTCTTTAGCGGAAGGTGTTAGAGATGAATTAACGGCTGAGTCTAAACGTATATTAGACAATTGGCATGCTTTAAAAGAAGCGTATGCAGGAGACGAATTTGTCACGAAAGTTCGTGATAAAGAAATTCGAACAATTTTAAAGACAACAAGCCTTTCTGGTACAAAAATTCCTAAAGTTGCTTTGCCGAAATTCGTAGATTATGGTGAAATTTTACGCTGGGTTTATAGAGAAAATGTACCTGGTGAATTCCCATATACAGCGGGGGTATTCCAATTTAAACGTGAAGGGGAAGATCCGAAGCGACAATTCGCTGGTGAAGGAACGCCTGAACGTACGAATAAACGATTCCATTATTTATCGAAGGATGATGATGCAAAACGTTTATCAACAGCATTTGATTCGGTAACGTTATACGGTGAGGATCCAGATTACCGACCAGATATTTATGGGAAAGTTGGAGAATCGGGTGTATCTATTTGTACGCTAGAGGATATGAAGAAGCTTTATGCAGGCTTTGATTTATGTGCACCATCAACTTCAGTATCGATGACAATTAACGGTCCAGCACCGGTTATTTTGGCGATGTTCATGAATACGGCTATTGATCAGCAAGTGAAACTACGTGAGGAAGAACTTGGTAGACCTTTAACAGTTGAAGAATTTACGGAGACACGAGAGAAAACATTACAGGTTGTACGTGGAACTGTGCAAGCAGATATTTTAAAAGAAGACCAAGGGCAAAATACATGTATTTTCTCAACAGAGTTTGCGTTACGAATGATGGGAGATATTCAGCAATACTTTATCGATCATAAAGTTCGTAATTATTACTCAGTATCTATTTCTGGTTACCATATTGCCGAAGCTGGTGCGAACCCAATATCACAATTGGCCTTCACATTAGCAAATGGCTTCACGTATGTGGAATATTATTTAAGTCGAGGAATGAATATTGACGACTTTGCGCCAAATCTATCATTCTTCTTCTCTAACGGACTTGATCCAGAGTACACAGTTATTGGACGTGTAGCCCGTCGTATTTGGGCAGTTGTCATGCGTGATAAGTACGGCGCCAATGAACGAGCACAAAAATTAAAATATCATATCCAAACATCTGGACGCAGTTTGCATGCACAGGAGATTGATTTTAATGATATCCGCACAACGTTACAGGCGTTAATGGCATTACAGGATAACTGTAATTCATTGCATACAAATGCATATGACGAGGCAATCACAACGCCTACGGAAGAATCTGTACGTCGTGCAATGGCTATTCAAATGATTATTACGAAGGAACATGGCTTAGCGAAAAACGAAAATCCATTACAAGGAGCATTTATCGTAGAAGAGTTAACAGATCTTGTAGAAGAGGCGGTACTAGAAGAATTTGATCGTATCAATGATCGTGGTGGCGTGCTAGGTGCAATGGAAACACAATATCAACGTGGTAAGATTCAAGAGGAATCCATGTACTACGAGATGCTAAAGCATTCAGGTGAGTTACCAATCATTGGTGTGAACACATACTTAAATCCGAATCCACCTTCAGAAGATGAAATTAACAATATGGAAATTGCGCGTGCATCGACGGAAGAAAAAGAGACGCAAATTCATAATTTACAAGTCTTCTGGAAGCAACATGAAGGTGAGAACGAAGCGGCCCTTGCTCGTTTACAACAAGTAGCTGTAAACAATGGTAATATTTTCGCGGAGCTTATGGAAACCGTAAAGGTTGCTAGCTTAGGGCAGATCACAAATGCTTTATATGAGGTTGGCGGACAATATCGTCGTAATATGTAATTTGTAAACATGTAAATTTTCTTGTTGTATAACATTTATTCTATTTTGTGCAAAATGTTTGTGAAGTTTTAAGTGTCTAGTCTTAGGATTAGGCACTTCTTTTTATTTCCGTTATAATAGAAATGTAAAAAAAGGGGAGGCGCAGTAGAATGATGAAATCAGCTATTAACTACATCATTATCCTAGCTTTGGTGGTAGGAGTTATTTTCCTGTATGATAAGCAATTTGGCGCTGTTCCTTTACTAATATTATCTGTCTATTTGTTTTACTTAGGGATAAAAAAAATGCGTGATATAAAAAACAGTAATTGAAGCTAGCAAAGAGGATAAAACTTTGTATATAATGGGTATTATGCTTATGATATGGAAAGTTACTTTTGTGCGGCCTTTTTTGCTGCGCTCCGATAATAAAGCTATATGAATTTTAAAACGTCCATTGTGATGAGGGAAAGGAAGTGCACGAATGAATTTTCGTGAAATGACAAAAGAACAATTAACGGAAGAGTCGTTAATTAACTTAGCGTATGCAATTTTAACTGAAAAACGTGCCTCAGTGTCTTATAATGACTTATTAACAATTATTCAAGAGCTTGTGGGTTATAGTGATGAAGAAATGAAAGCTCGCCTACTACAATTTTACACAGATTTAAATGTAGATGGCCGCTTCTTATTTAATCAGGAAACTGGCTGGGGCTTACGTGAATGGTATAAAGTTGAACAGATTGAGGAAGAAACAGCACCTTCTGTTAAAACTCATAAGAAAAAATCTAAAGCTGCCGCTGAAGATGAAGATGATTTAGAGGAAGATCTAGAGGAAGAAGATATTGACTTCGATGAAGATTATGAAGAATTCGTTGAAGATGAAGATGAAGATGAAGAAGATGTAGATGAAGAAGAGGATGAAAAAGAAGATATCGATTTTGATGAAGAAGATATCGAGGACATCGATGAAGAAATCGATGAGGAATTTATTGATGAGGAAGAAGATGAATTTGAAGAAGAGGAAGAAGTTTAACTTATTTCAGCAAACATCGATTATGCCGAGGTATAATCGATGATAATTACTCTTTGAAATTTTCTTTCTTTTATCCTTATAGTAAAAAATCTTGACTTCTATCACGGTTACGTTTAATCTTTTACTTGGGCTCCTTAATTAAAGGAGAAAGACCGTGTATGTAATACGCTTCCCCTGCAAACCTATGCAGGAGGAGCGTTTTTTTATTTTTTTTAACTATATTCAGTCAAGTTCTCCCATGTTTATAGCTACGGAATGAATATAAATGCTCTAAATTATTCATGATGTATAATAATCGGTGACTGAGTATATGTTAGATGAATTTTTTTAAATGAAAGTAGAAAAGAGATAGAAACGATTACAGCTTCGAATCGACTACAATTTTTTGTAGGCATTCTCGGCTTTTCTTATTTTAAGGATAAGAAATATCAATTTTCTTAGGCCGTAGAGACATTTGCACCAATGCTCAAGATTACTTAGCTTAGGACGTGAATGCACTTTTCTTACTAGTAATTTCTAGAACAACATAAGGAGGAATTTTTTCATGACGAAGTATATTTTTGTAACAGGTGGGGTTGTGTCATCACTTGGAAAAGGGATTGTAGCAGCATCTCTAGGTCGTTTATTAAAAAATCGTGGATTAGAAGTAACGATTCAAAAATTTGACCCATATATCAATATTGACCCAGGTACAATGAGTCCTTATCAACATGGTGAGGTTTTCGTAACAGATGATGGCGCAGAAGCTGACTTAGACTTAGGTCACTACGAACGTTTCATTGATATTAACCTAGGAAAACATTCTACAGTAACATCAGGGCGTGTTTATCAGTCTGTATTACAAAAAGAACGCCGCGGTGATTACAACGGTGGAACAGTACAAGTAATTCCTCATATTACAAATGAGATCAAAGATCGTATTCAACGAGCTGGTCGCGAAACAAATGCAGACGTAGTTATTACAGAAGTAGGCGGAACAGTTGGGGATATTGAGTCATTGCCATTCCTTGAAGCAATTCGCCAAATGAAAACGAATTTAGGTCATAACAATGTGATGTATGTTCACTGTACGCTTATTCCTTATATTAAAGCTGCGGGTGAGCTAAAAACAAAACCAACTCAGCATTCTGTAAAAGAATTACGTTCTTTAGGTATTCAACCAAATATTATCGTTGTACGTACAGAGCAAGAAGTGCCTCAGGATATGAAAGAAAAATTAGCTTTATTCTGTGATGTTCAGCCACATGAAATTATTGAATCTCGCGATGCAGAGCATTTATATGAAGTACCTCTAAACCTTCATGCACAAGATATTGATGATATTGTACTTGATCATTTTGGCATTGAAGCACCAGAGGCGGATATGGAAGAATGGCGCGAGCTTGTAGCAAAAGTGAAGAGCTTACCAAATAAACGAAAAGTAGCATTAGTAGGTAAATATGTAGAACTACAAGATGCTTATATTTCTGTTGTAGAGGCATTAAAGCATGCAGGCTATGCATTTAATTCTGATATTGAGATTGACTGGATCAATGCAGAACATGTAGATGCTGACAATGTTGCTTCACTTTTAAAAGGTGCTGACGCTATTTTAGTTCCAGGTGGCTTCGGTGATCGTGGAGTTGAAGGTAAAATTTTAGCGACACAATATGCTCGTGAAAATAATGTACCATTCTTAGGTATTTGCCTAGGTATGCAACTTGCAACAGTGGAATTTGCTCGTAACGTACTTGGTTTACAAGGCGCACATTCTACAGAACTTGATCCAAAAACGGAATATCCTATTATTGATTTCCTACCAGATCAAAACGACACTGTAGACATTGGCGGTACATTACGTTTAGGTTTATATCCATGTAAATTAAAAGAAGGCTCAAAGGCAGGCCAAGCCTATGGTCAAGAGTTAGTTTATGAGCGCCACCGCCATCGTTATGAATTTAACAATGAATATCGTGAAGCGATGGAAGCTGAAGGTCTTGTCTTCTCAGGTACAAGTCCTGACGGTAAATTAGTGGAAATTATCGAGTTACCAGAAAATAATTTCTTCGTAGCATGTCAATTCCACCCTGAGCTAGTATCACGTCCAAACCGTCCACAACCATTGTTCCGTGATTTTATCGGAGCAACATTCAAATAATGAAAAAAGAGTTGTCTCAAGTGCTGAGACAACTCTTCTTTTATAACTCTTCGTCATCAAGAACAAGCATTTCATCATAAGCCATTTTTACTGCTTCATAAACAAAAAGGGCAGCAATAGCATGCGGTACAACTATGCGTTTGCCTAAATCGTTCGGTAATAAACCACCACGCATGCGTGTTGAAATATACGTATACACTAAATCTGCTAATGGGTTTTCGGAATTAGCAACTTCGCTTGCAACTGCTGCAAATGGAACAAACTGATTATTTAACTGCTGTGCTAAGGCTAATGCATCCTCATCGTGTGCACTACGTGTAAAAATGCATACACGATCAGCTTCCGTGATAACTGTATCTTTTGTCCAAGGGACTAACTTAGTAAAACGTTCCACAGCTTGACATGCATTTAATTCGACAACTTGCATTTCACCAAAGCAGGCGAAATAGACATTGCCTTCACCAATACCCGCTTGTGCAAGTAATCGTGCTGTTTCTTCAATAGCTTCCTCTTCATTTTGTGTTATTCTTTGTAATAATCCACTTAATTGTGTTGTTAGAATTTTTGACATGATCCCACCTCAATCAATATTATAGGTATGAAAAGAGCATAAAGCAAAAGCAGATAATTTATAATACTAGAAGGTATTAAGAGGTTAAAGGAGAATAATACATAATATAGGAAGTTTTGTGTAAGGATAATAACTCAGAAAGGGCGGAATGAAATGTGAAACGATTACTAATTGTCGACGATCAACCAGGAATTCGTTTACTTTTAAATGAAGTGTTGAAAAAGGAAGGTTATGTTACATATTTAGCTGCAAATGGCATGGAAGCTCTGAAATATGCTGAAGAGGAAATGGATTGTGTCCTATTAGACATGAAAATTCCAGGGATGGATGGCATAGAAATTTTACAGCGCTTAAAAGAGAAGTGGCCACAACTCCCAGTATTTATGATGACTGCATATGGTGAATTGGACGTCGTACAGCAGGCGTTAGATTTAGGCGCAATTCGATACTTTACTAAGCCTTTCGATATTTTCGAAGTGCGTGATGAAGTTAATAAAACATTAAATGTTTAGATGAACAGGCAGTGGTCAACACCGCCTGTTTTTCATGGCTGTTACAAAATTTGTAGTATTTTTCTACCGTTTCATATTCACTTACTTCCAAATTATATGGCTCATCACCATACGTGAAGTTGATTCCGTCCGACTAGGCGTGTCCGATGAGCCGATGAACACTGCGGTTGAGCACTGTCGCTTCGCTTTCGTGCAGAAAAGAAAACGCTGCCGCTGCGTTACACTTCGCTTTCGCGTAACCTTCGTTCCGTTGCACTGCACTACGGTTGACACTGCCGCTGCGTTGCACTCCGCTTTCGTGCAGAAAAGAAAACGCTGTCGCTGCGTTACACTCCGCTTTCGCGTAACCTTCGTTCCGTTGCACTGCACTACGGTTGACACTGCCGCTCCGTTTCACTTCGCTTTCGTGTAGAAAATAAAAGCCCCTGCTTTTCAGGGGCTGAAACCTTCGTTCCGTTGCACTACACTACGGTTGGCACTGCCGCTGCGTTGCACTCCGCTTTAGTGCAGAAAAGAAAACGCTGCCGCTGCGTTACACTTCGCTTTCGCGTAACCTTCGTTCCGTTGCACTGCACTACGGTTGACACTGCCGCTCCGTTTCACTTCGCTTTCGTGTAGAAAATAAAAGCCCCTGCTTTTCAGGGGCTTTTATTTTTGCTATGATTAAATAGCATATCTATGTAGAAAGAATAGTCCTAAGAGGAGGATTTTTAGTATGGCATTAGTATCTATGAAAGAGATGTTAATTAAAGCAAAAGCAGAAGGTTATGCGGTTGGTCAGTTCAACATCAACAACCTTGAGTGGACTCAAGCAATTTTACAAGCAGCAGAAGAAGAAAAATCTCCAGTTATTCTAGGCGTTTCTGAAGGCGCAGGTAAATATATGGGCGGATTTATCTCTGTTGTACACATGGTAAAAGGTTTAATGGAGTCTTATGGCACTACAGTACCTGTAGCTATTCATCTTGACCATGGTTCAAGCTTTGAAAAATGTAAAGAAGCAATTGATGCAGGATTTACTTCCGTTATGATTGATGCATCTCATCATCCGTTCGAGGAAAATGTTGCGACTACTTCAAAAGTAGTTGAGTACGCTCATGCGAAAGGTGTTTCTGTTGAAGCTGAGCTTGGTACAGTAGGTGGTGACGAGGATGGCGTAATCGGTGGTATTATGTACGCTGATCCAGAGGAATGCCGTAAAATGGTTGAGCTAACAGATATCGATTGCTTAGCACCAGCGCTTGGCTCTGTACATGGTCCTTACAAAGGAGAACCAAATTTAGGATTTAAAGAAATGGAAGAAATCTCTAAATTAGCAGAACTACCATTAGTATTACATGGTGGTACAGGAATTCCAACAAAAGATATCCAACGCTCAATTTCATTAGGTACAGCAAAAATTAACGTCAATACTGAAAATCAAATTGCTGCTACAAAAGTAATCCGTGAAGTTCTTGATAATGATAAAGTTGTTTATGACCCTCGTAAATTCCTTGCTCCAGCACGTGAAGCGATTAAAACAACAGTTATCGGGAAAATTCGTGAATTTGGTAGTGCGCAAAAAGCATAATTTTTGTATCTAAATGCTACAAAATCACAGATGAATACACATAATAAGAGAAGTGTTGATGCTTTTGTCGACCTTCTCTTGTTTTTGAAATAAAAAATTTTTGGCAAAAATTCAAATATAGAGCTCATACCAAAAGTTGGGGATAGCATTTGTGTTAAAACGTATGTAATGTATAATAGTTGATTTCCACACTAAATGAACGGCCCTAGTAAGGCGCTCATTCGGAACGGAAATTAACCCTATGGTATGGTAATGAGACAAAACAGTGATCAGGAGTGAATATTATGAAATTTTTCATTGATACAGCAAACTTTGAAGAGATTAAAGAAGCACACGCATGGGGTATTTTATCAGGTGTTACTACAAACCCATCGTTAGTTGCTAAAGAAGAGAACGTTTCTTTCCATGATCGACTTCGTGAAATCACAGAGCTTGTAGATGGCTCAGTGAGTGGGGAAGTAATTGCTTTAGATGCAGAAGGTATGATTAAAGAGGGCTTAGAATTGGCTGCCATTGCTCCGAATATTACAGTTAAATTGCCAATGACTCCAGCTGGTTTAGAGGCATGTCGCTTCTTTGCAGATAAAGGTATTAAAACGAACGTAACATTAATTTTCAGTGCCAACCAAGCATTAATGGCTGCTCGTGCGGGTGCTACATATGTATCACCATTTATCGGCCGTCTAGATGATATGGGTCAAAACGGTGTAGAACTAATTGAAACGATTGCAGATATTTTCACAATTCATAATATCGATACGCAAATTATCGCTGCATCTATTCGTCATCCACAGCATGTAACAGCAGCAGCACTTGCTGGTGCACATATTGCAACTACTCCTTATAAAGTATTAAAGCAACTTTTCCATCATCCATTAACGGAAAAAGGAATTGAAGGATTTTTAGCGGATTGGAATAAGAGAAAAGGCAAATAATAAGATTATATAGTGAGCCAATTTCAGAAAAAATTACTTTCCAATCATGAGGGAGAACGCAAAATGGATGTTTACAAAATTACAGGCGAAAATCGTCTAGAGGGTACAATAAAAGTTAGTGGTGCAAAAAATAGTGCAGTCGCCTTAATTCCAGCATCAATTTTGGCGAACTCTCCAGTGACAATTGGAGGGATACCAGAAATTTCTGATGCATGGACGTTAAAGGCATTATTAGAGGAAATCGGTGGAGAAGTTTCATTTGAGGATGGCGTAATGACAATTGATCCAACAGATATGATTGCATTACCATTACCAAACGGTAACGTGAAAAAGCTTCGTGCTTCTTATTACTTAATGGGAGCAATGCTTGGACGCTTTAAAAAAGCTGTGATTGGTTTGCCTGGAGGCTGCTTCTTAGGGCCGCGTCCTATTGACCAACATATAAAAGGCTTTGAGGCATTAGGTGCGAAAATCACTAATGAGCATGGAGCAATTTATTTACGTGCTGATGAATTAATTGGCGCAAAAATATATTTAGACGTTGCCAGTGTTGGAGCAACAATTAATATTATGTTAGCTGCTGTCCTCGCGAAGGGACGTACGGTTATTGAAAATGCAGCAAAAGAACCGGAAATTATTGATGTAGCAACTCTTCTTACTAACATGGGAGCTAATATTAAAGGTGCGGGTACAAGTGTTATCCGTATTGAAGGCGTAGAGGAACTTCATGGTACAGAACATACGATTATTCCAGATCGCATTGAAGCTGCTACGTTTATGATTATGGCTGCCGCTTTAGGTGAAGGCATTACAATCGATAATGTTATTCCATTGCATTTAGAGGCGATTACTGCAAAGCTTCGTGAAATGGGAGTAAAAATTGAAATCGGTGAAGAAAGTATTTTTGTGCCAAAAACGGACCTCTCCACATTACAAGCCGTTGATGTGAAAACGTTAGTGTATCCTGGGTTCCCAACAGATATTCAGCAGCCACTTGCTGTTTTAATGTCTCAAGCATTTGGTTCCTCAAAGGTAACAGATACAATCTATACAGCTCGATTTAAGCATATTGATGAACTTCGTCGTATGAATGCCAATGCACGCGTAGAAGGAAATACAGCTATGATTACAGGTCCTAGTAAATTACAAGGTTCAACTGTAACAGCTACAGATCTTCGTGCTGGTGCCGCATTAGTATTAGCAGGCCTTTTAGCTGAAGGCGAAACGGAAATTCATGATATTTATCATATTGAGCGTGGTTATAGCTCACTTATTGAGAAATTACGTGATTTAGGCGCTGATATTCGACGTGAAACAATAATGGCCCGCGTAGCAGAGGCAAAGGAATAATGAGAGCTAAAAGTTTTGAACTAACTATGTTACAATAGAGGTAATTTGAATGTTTCGGCGAAGAAATATGCCGATAACGGGAGGCAAATAAAACAATGGAACGTAGTTTATCGATGGAAGTAGTACGAGTAACAGAGGCAGCAGCAATCGCATCCGGGAAATGGATGGGTCGCGGTTTGAAAATTGAGGCAGATGATGCAGCGACGACAGCGATGCGTGTAATGTTCGATACAATTCCAATGCATGCTACAGTAGTGATTGGTGAAGGCGAAATGGATGAAGCACCAATGCTTTATATTGGTGAAGAGCTTGGCCTACGTAATGGAGGTCCTCAAGTAGATATCGCAGTTGACCCATTAGAAGGTACAAATATTGTAGCGAAGGGTACAAATGGTGCAATGACAGTTCTTGCTATTGCAGATAAAGGTAATCTGTTAAACGCACCTGATATGTACATGGAAAAAATTGCAGTAGGACCAGAAGCAGCAGGTAAGGTAGATATTAACGCTTCTGTTACTTATAATTTATTACAGGTAGCAAAAGCTAAAAATAAAGATATTTCAGACGTAGTAGCTACACTTTTAGATCGACCACGTCACCAAGCAATAGTTGATGAAATCCGAGAAGCTGGGGCACGTATTAAATTTATTCAAGACGGCGACGTTGGAGCAGCTATCAATACTGCTTTTGATGAAACTGGCATTGATATTATGTTTGGTACAGGTGGTGCACCAGAGGGTGTAATTTCAGCTGTTGCATTAAAATGTCTAGGTGGAGACTTCCAAGCGAAGCTAGTGCCAGAAGATGAGGAACAGTTAGAACGTTGCAAAAAAATGGGTGTAGACGTAGATAAAGTTCTTCATTTAGATGACCTAGTTAAAGGTGACGATGCTATTTTTGCAGCGACTGCTGTAACAGATTGCGAGCTTTTAAAAGGTGTTCAGTATAAAGGAGCCTATGCATTAACACATTCAGTTGTTATGCGAGCTAAATCTGGAACTGTACGTTTTGTAGAAGGTCGTCACGCTCTTGATAAAAAACCTAGCTATTAATAAAAATTTCTTCTAAAATATACCTAGTGCATCTTTTTGCGCTAGGTACCTTCTTCTAAATTTTTCAACCATCCCATAGTTTTATAAGGCCATATTATGCTTCATTGTTTTGCATAGTTAATTCAAGTACCTATCGCTCTGATTCAAACTGCTTAATTTCTGACTTACGCATGAAAACGCTGACAGGTACGAATAGATTACAGAGCCTATCGTAAAAAAAACTTCTTTAATAACCCCAAAAACAGCAATTATATTTTGAAAAAGACTGGAGTTGTGCATATGTCTGCATTGACAATCGCTCAATTAGAAAACATGACGTTAAAAGAGCTTTACGCCCTTGCACGCCAATACAAAATTTCATATTATAGCAAGCTAACGAAAAAAGAATTAATATTTGCTATTTTGAAAACACGTTCGGAGCAAGAGGGCTATTTCTTTATGGAAGGTGTACTAGAAATTGTTTCGCAAGAGGGCTTTGGCTTCCTTCGACCAATTAACTATTCTCCAAGTAAAGAAGATATTTATATTTCTGCTTCTCAAATTCGTCGATTTGACCTACGAAATGGGGACAAGGTATCTGGTAAAGTACGTCCACCTAAAGAAAACGAACGCTATTATGGACTACTACAGGTGGATGCTGTTAACGGCGAAGACCCAGAAGTAGCAAAGGAACGTGTGCATTTTCCTGCATTAACGCCTTTATATCCTGACCGACAAATTAAGCTTGAAACAACTCAACGTAATTTATCGACTCGTATTATGGATTTAGTGGCACCTGTAGGCTTTGGGCAACGTGGATTAATCGTTGCACCACCAAAGGCAGGGAAAACTTCATTATTAAAAGAAATCGCGAATTCTATTACAACAAATTATCCGGAGGCGGAGTTAATTGTCTTACTTATTGACGAACGCCCTGAGGAAGTAACTGATATTGAACGTTCAGTGAATGCGGATGTAGTGAGCTCGACTTTCGATGAGGTTCCAGAAAATCATGTGAAAGTTGCAGAAATTGTGTTAGAACGTGCACGCCGCTTAGTTGAGCATAAGCGTGATGTTATTATTTTAATGGACTCTATTACACGATTAGCACGAGCTTATAACTTAGTTATTCCTCCGAGCGGTCGTACGCTTTCAGGTGGTATTGATCCGGCTGCCTTCCATAGACCAAAACGATTCTTCGGTTCTGCCCGTAATATTGAAGAAGGCGGTAGCTTAACAATTTTAGCGACAGCTTTAGTGGATACAGGATCTCGTATGGATGAGGTTATTTATGAGGAATTTAAAGGAACAGGTAATTTAGAGCTTCATCTTGATCGCCAATTAGCAGAGCGTCGTATTTTCCCTGCGCTTGATATCCGCCGTTCAGGTACACGTAAGGAAGAGCTTCTTCTTGAGCCTGAGCAACTTGAAAAACTGTGGGCAATTCGTAAAACATTCTCGGACGCACCTGATTTTGCGGAGCGTTTCATGAAAAAATTACGTACGACAAAATCAAATGAAGAATTCTTTGAAAAATTAAATGAAGATATGAAAAAAGCTACTAAAGGTAAGGGCTTAATTTAAATATGAATCACCGTTGACTATAACAAGTTGATGGTGATTTTTAAATACTGGTATAACATCACCAAAAGTTAATAATAATACTTGTTATATATAAGTTGATAGAGGGAAGCGGGCTACTTCTTGGGGATCAGCGACTCATCGGACGCCATCAGGAAAGAGCCCGGCCGGAACAGTAATCATTATAGTGATACGCCTTAAAATAAATTAAAAATAACTAATTGTTACATTAAAAACCATTGTCAAATGTATATTGTATATGTTAATATTGCAAGGTATGTAACGTGTACATATGTAGCCGACATATTCGGGCTATGTAAGGTACAGTTCGATAATACTCTGTTCCAGATGGTTCAGGGCGAGAGGAGAAAACGAATATGAAACAAGGAATTCATCCAGATTACAAAGAAGCAACAGTAACTTGCTCTTGTGGTAACACTTTCAAAACTGGTTCAGTAAAAGAAAACATCGTTGTCGAGTTCTGCAACGACTGTCACCCATTCTATACTGGCCGTCAAAAATTCGCGTCTGCTGATGGTCGCGTGGATCGTTTCAACAAAAAATACGGTCTTAAAAACTAATGTTAGTTTAATACCTGCCAAGCATGTGCTTGGCAGGTATTTTTTTCAGTATAATCAATTATGCCTCGGCATAAAATTGGAGACTTCTGTAGCTGAAAGAAGTTAAATACGTTGATGCGAGTCTTTCCAGTATCCAGATCGACATGAAGAAAGGGAGAAGACAAAATGGCACAGCTATATTTTAAACACGGTGCAATGAATAGTGGTAAATCCATAGAAATTCTAAAAGTTGCGCATAACTATGAAGAACAACAAAAACCTGTAATGATGTTTACACCAGGCATAGATACGCGAGATGAAGTAGGCTTTATCTCAAGTCGAGTAGGCTTACGTCAACAAGCCATTCCTGTTAATGATGATACAAATATTTTTGAGCTAGTAAAAAACAATGCTGTAAAACCATATTGTGTACTTGTTGATGAAGTGCAATTTCTAAAAAAAGAGCATGTTTTGCAGTTAGCATATATTGTAGATGAGTTAGATATTCCGGTCATGGGCTTCGGTCTAAAAAACGATTTTCAAAATGAGTTATTTGAAGGCAGTCAGTACATGCTTACATATGCAGATAAAATTGAGGAAATGAAAACGATTTGCTGGTTCTGTCATAAAAAAGCGACAATGAATTTGCGTGTTGATGAAAGTAGAAAGCCTGTTTATACAGGTGATCAAATTCAAATTGGCGGGAATGATTCCTACTATCCGGTTTGCCGAAAGTGTCACGCGCATCCACCGCTATAATGTAAACTGATTCAGTTGTTTGAACTAAGAAAAAGTAGCATACATGCGGAAATTTCCTTATACTAAGTAGTGGAAATGAAAAATGTTCAAAAATATTCTTACGCGCTTAGCGTAATTCTAATTTAGAGTTTCTCTTTTTCAGTAAGAGCAAACTTCATAAAAAGGTTCATCATCAAAAGTTATGGATGATTTTTGTTAAAACGTCCACTATGTAAATAAGTTGATTGGAGTGGAGGCTGGGCGACTCCTCGGGGATTAGCGTCACAGATGAGACCCTGCAGCGAGCAAAGCGAGTGAAGCGGCTCATCGGACGCCCCCGGGAAAGCGCCCAGCCGGAACGGAAATCAACCACACGTTTTGGTGATGATCCATAAAAACTAAATAGAGGTGAAATCCATGTTCGATCGATTACAAGCAGTGGAGGATCGTTACGAAAGGTTAACAGAGCTTTTAAGTGACCCCGATATTGTGAATGATAGTAAAAAATTACGTGAATATTCCAAGGAACAATCAGATATCCAGGAAACTGTAGATGCTTATCGTGAATATAAAAGTGTAAAAGAGCAATTAGCTGAAACACGAGATATGCTAGATAGTGAAAAAGATCCTGATATGCACGAGATGGTGAAAGAAGAATTCAACCTACTAAAAGAACAGCAAGAAGAGTTAGAAGAACGTTTACGCATTCTATTAATTCCGAAAGATCCTAATGATAATAAAAACGTTATTATGGAGATTCGTGGAGCAGCTGGTGGAGACGAGGCGAATATTTTCGCGGGAGATTTGTACCGTATGTACTCTCGTTATGCTGAGACACAAGGCTGGAAAATTGACATAATGGAAGCGACGCCAAATGCAATGGGCGGCTATAAAGAAGTTATTTTTATGATTAACGGTCAAGGTGCATATTCAAAATTCAAATTTGAAAATGGTGCGCACCGTGTACAACGTGTACCTGCAACAGAATCTCAAGGGCGTATTCATACATCGACAGCGACAGTAGCTTGCTTACCTGAAGTTGAAGAGGTAGATGTTGAAATCCATGAAAAAGATATCCGAGTGGATACATTTGCATCTTCTGGTGCAGGTGGACAATCGGTAAATACAACGATGTCAGCTGTCCGTATGACTCACTTACCGACAGGTGTTGTTGTATCGATGCAGGATGAACGATCACAAATTAAAAACCGTGAAAAGGCAATGAAAATTCTGCGTGCTCGTGTTGCTGATATGTATTTGCGAGAAGCACAAAAAGAAATAGATGCCACACGTAAATCAGCTGTAGGTTCAGGCGATCGCTCTGAACGTATTCGCACATACAATTATCCACAAAACCGTGTAACAGACCACCGTATTGGTTTAACGATTCAAAAACTAGATCAAATCGTCGAAGGTAGACTAGGCGAAATCATTGATGCGCTTATTTTAGAGGAGCAAGCATCAAAGTTAGAGCGATTAAATGATGACCTATAATAATGTAATGGAGGCCCTTCAATGGGCTTCTTCTTTTTTAGTGGATAATGGTCGTGAGGAAACGGCAGCACGTATTGTTATGCAGCATATACTTGGCACTAGCTATTCAGAAGTAATGTTACACCTTCAAGACGTATTAACAGCTGAACAAAAAGAAAAATTTCAAGAACTCATCGAAGAGCATGCGAGTGGACGACCTGTACAGTACTGCCTAGGTAGTGAAGAATTTTATGGCCGTTCATTTATTGTCGATGAGTCAGTGCTTATTCCTAGACCTGAGACCGAGGAATTAGTGCTTGGAACAATTAATCGTATGAACACAATATTTAATGATCAAGCAGTGAAGCTTGCAGACATCGGAACTGGTAGTGGTGCAATTGCTATTTCTATGAAGCTAGAGTGTCCAGAGCTAACGGTCGTAGCCACTGATTTATCCGAAGCTGCTTTAACTACAGCACAAAACAATGCACAAAGATTAGCGGCGGATATTGATTTTCGACTAGGGGATTTAACGAAGCCTCTGGCAGGTGAGAAATTTGATATCGTTTTATCGAATCCACCGTATATTGCTTTAGATGAGGCGAAAGAGATGTCAAGTACCGTGCTAGAGCATGAACCGCATAGTGCGCTTTTTGCAGAAGAAGACGGACTTATTTTATATAGAAAGTTGGCTGAGCAGCTTCCGCCTCTTATGAATAAACCAGCGCTCATTGGTCTTGAAATCGGTTATACACAAGGGGAGCAGGTCGCTCAATTCTTTAAAAATAGTTTTCCACAGGCTACAATTTCGATAGAAAAAGATATAAATGGTAAGCCTCGAATGATTTTTTGTGAAATTCATGTATAAAGTATCTACTTCTTGCCAACAATGTTGAGCAAGGAGGGATTTTTATGTTAAACGAATACAAGATTATTAGATTACCTAAACGAAATATCTTACTAGCTTTTGCAAGATTAGTATTTATAGCGATTGCTTTACAGTTATGTGTTTTATATATTCCATCATTAGTAGGTTTTGCGAAAGAGTCTATCAATCATGAGCAAGAAAATGATTTTCGTATACGCGTTATTGCTAATAGCAATACGACACAGGATCAGCATGAAAAGGAGCAGCTTGTTAAAAATCTAAAGCCCTATTTTGAGCAAGTGGTAGCTAGTGCTGGAGCTAAAACTGTGGATAACGAGCAAATACTTTCGTTAAAACAAGAAATTGAAGCAGAAATAAAAGAAAATTATCCACAACTGGATACACAAGTTGTACTTGGGGATAACTTATTTCCACCAAAGAGAAAAGACGCTGTACTTTATCCACAAAATTTGTATCATTCGATTGTCGTGAAAATCGGTGATGCACGTGGTGATAACTGGTGGTGTAGCGTATTCCCATCAATTTGTGAGCCTGCTAAAGAAGAAGCGAAAGAAGAAGTAAAAGAAGAGAAGGAACACGTTACATTTTTTATATGGGAATGGATTAAAGGTTTTTTTGAATGAATTGTTCACAAATTCAGACAACTTATGCACAATTTTTAATAAGTTATAAACATTATGTGGATAATTCAGTAAAAACGAATAATTGAAGGAAGGTTTTAATTATGGAAACTGTTTGCAAGATTGTGGACAGTAATGAGAATAGTCAGACAAATTATACACAGGCTGTGGATATCTTAAATGCAGGTGAGGTCGTGGCATTTCCAACAGAAACGGTTTATGGCCTAGGAGCTGTTGCAACAAATGACACGGCAGTCAAAAAGATATTTGAAGCAAAAGGTCGTCCTTCAGACAATCCGTTAATTGTCCACATTGGCACGAAAGAGGAAGTTGAACTTTATATAGAGCATATTTCTGAAGTAGCCAAAAAATGCATGGATTTATTTTGGCCAGGTCCACTGACACTTGTAATGCCTGCAAAGCCAAACGTACTGGCGGACAGTGTGACAGCTGGTCTATCGACTGTCGGCATTCGTATGCCAGATCATCCAGTTGCGCTCGCCTTACTTCAACAATTAAAAAAGCCGCTTGCTGCGCCGAGTGCTAATCGTAGTGGGAAGCCAAGTCCTACAGAAGCAATACATGTTCAGGATGATTTGGGAGGGTACATACCTTATATTTTAAATGGAGGTTCTACTGGAATTGGACTCGAATCCACAGTATTAGATGTTACACACGAACCTCCAGTAATTTTACGTCCGGGCGGAATTACGAAGGAAATGTTAGAGGCTAAGATTGGTCAAGTACTTCAACCTTCAAAAATAGAGCAGAAATTAGAGGCTACTCCAAAAGCCCCTGGTATGAAATATACACACTATGCTCCTAACGCCCCTGTGTTATTAATTGAATGTGATTTGGAGAAAGTCCGTGAAGCTGTACAGCAATTACAAAAACAAGAGCATAAAGTAGCGTTACTTGCACCAGCTAGCTTTGTTGATAGCAAGGCTGATTTTTATTTCTCAGTAGGAGAAGCCGGTAGTAAAGAAGAAATGGGTGCAGCATTATATCATGCCCTAAGAGCATGCGATAAAACAACAGCTACAATTATCTTAGCGACTACTACATCGATTGATGGGGTAGGGGCAGCAATTATGAATCGTCTTGAGAAAGCATCTGGAGGAAAATGGTATACTCGTTAATAAAATACCTACAAAAATAGTATGCTAGAAGTAACTTCTGGCATGCTATTTTTGTATTCAAGATAAAGTGAAACTTTAATATCATCCCCACTGATTATTAGTCTTCACCAATCGGGCTTTTACGGGCAGTGAATCTCTCTGGAAGTGAGGGGGAGTCTTGTACCTGACGCTTTGCTTTCGGTACAGAATAATTACTGCCCGTTAAAGCGGGATAAAAATCTGCTTAGACTTTTATACTTGATCTATAGCTGTAGAAAGCCTAGCAAGTTTTTACTATAAATGAAGGTGATTGTTTATTGTTGTAGTGACTTTTAACACTTAGTTGTAAGGAAAATGTATTATGATAATACTGTATTTTCGAGCATAAAATGATAAAATATTAGAGAGCGAAGGAGTGCTTTCTTGCAGGGAATTCTTGCAGGTATAATAACGTCTGTAGATGTGATTGGCTTATATGTATTAATGCCAAATGTTAGATATCGATTTTTTTTATCAGTTTGGACAGCTGCTTTGCACATGCTTTTCCCGTTATTAGGTTTTGAATTAGGACACTTTTTAGTGCATTTACTCTTAGAGTGGGGACAATGGATTTCAAGTATTTTATTATTTTGCATGGGCTTGTATTTACTATTATTTTCGCGAAAAGATGAAAAGGCTACAATTTCACCAATACTTTTAGCTGTGACTGCAAGCCTAGACGCCTTTTCAGTAAGTGTTTCTTTTGGTATGCTACACTTAGAGGAAGCAGTATTTATTATAAGTGCAGGTGTTAGTGCACTTATTTGTTCTTATGGGTCATTAGTCATTGCCAGTAGAAGTCAAGTCTTGCTCGGGAATAAACTTCAAATAATTACAGGTGTTTTTTTAATCATTATGAGTGTACTAGCTATCCGGCAATAGAAATAGGAGGGTGATAAGTATGAAAATACTATTTGTTTGCACCGGGAATACTTGTCGCAGTCCAATGGCAGAGGTTATTTTAAGACATAAACAAATTGCCAATGTTGAAGTCCGTTCAGCGGGCATTTATGCCATGCCAAATGCGGAAATGTCTGCACATGCACAACAAGTATTATATGAAGCAAATATGACGCATCAGCATTTATCAACACAATTATCAATAACTGAAATGGAGTGGGCTGATTTAATTTTAACAATGACAACAGCTCACAAAGATACAATTATCGCTAATTATCCAAATGCAGGACAAAAAGTCTTTACTTTAAAAGAGTATGCAAGCGAAGGTAGCGGAGGAAATGTTGTAGATCCTTATGGTGGTAGTAAAGAAATATATAAAGAAACATTTGCAGAATTAACGGAATTGGTAGAACGATTAGTAAAAAAAATTGAAGAGAATTGAGGGTCGCTATGAAAAAACAGTTTGGTTTACGACTAAAACTAGTATTATTTGTTAGTATTCTTGCACTAATCACTTACAGTATCAGTTTTATATTTATCGAATATTTACAACCTACCTTTTTCCCAGAGATCAATCGTAAACTGTTTGAAATTTTTACTTATGTATCAGGGATTGTATGGTCAGGCATTTTGGCAGCAGTTTTCAGTGTAATCTTAATTAAACCTTTACAGCAGCTCGAAAATTCAGCTTCCCGAGTAGCAGAAGGGAAAATTGGACAGGATGTAGAAATGCCGAAAACAAGTGATGAAATTCGTTCTGTTGCAGAGGCATTCCAACAAATGGTGTTAAACTTAAGAGGAATGGTGGAAAGTATAGATAATAACTTCCAGCAAACCAATCAATCAATTATCCAACTATCTGATGAAGCAGCCGTTGCAACAAAAAAAGCAGAGAATATTGCTTCTACAGTAAAGCATATTTCTTCTGGTGCAGAGACATCTGCAACGGCAGTCCAAGATACAGCTGAAGCAATTGAAGATGTACGAGCTCTCGCGACAGAAGTTAATAGTAGAGCAGAGGCATCGGCAACGCAATCCAAAGAGATTTTACATAATTTAACGACAACAACAAAAGCTATCGAAACGTTAGTAAATAGTATTCAGCAAATCGCAGCTGGCAATACTGAGGCATTAGAAAGCATTCGTCTATTAGAAGACAATGCTGGACAGGTAGAGCGCATCATTAGCTTAGTTGGCGATATTGCAGCACAAACAAACTTACTAGCTTTAAACGCGTCGATTGAAGCAGCGCGTGCTGGCGAACATGGCAAAGGTTTTGCTGTTGTAGCTGAAGAAGTTCGTAGTTTAGCTGATGAAAGTGCAAAAGCGGTACAGGGCATTACTTCCCTTATTCAATCCATGCAACAAAACGTTGAAATTGTTGTAAAACAAATGAATCAGCAGGTGACATTTGCGACAAAAGAAGCTGCACGTGTATCAGAAACTACGACAGCAGTAGAAGGAATGTCTTCAAGCGTACATGAAATGGCGACAGCGATTGTAGAAATCTCTACACTAATTGAACAGCAAATGCATAATATTGAAACAACGGCTCGTCAATCTCAAGAAGTTGCAGCCATAGCTCAAGAAACGTCAGCAGGTGCACAGGAAGTTCGCAGTGCAGCAGAAGAACAAGCATACGCAATTGAGCAAGTAGAAAAACTAGCAGAAGGCTTAAAGAAACAATCAGAAGAGCTGCATAAAATGATTCAACAATTTGATAGACAAGCATAAATATGATTTTAGACTGTAGCAAACTCGGGTGGGTATCGAGTTTGCTACAGTTTTTTTATGTCGTATTAAGACTTGTGGAATGGTGCCTGTAGAGATGAAAGTGGCGAGATGGAAGAGCTGAAGTGAAAGAAGCCTACAAAGCGGCGGATAGAAGGGGAGCAGTGACGGATAAAACTGCCGGAGCGACGGATAGAGAGAGGAAAGCGACGGAAAGAAAAGCCAAAGTGAAGGATAGCCCGCAAAGCGATGGATGGAAAGTCGAAAGTGAAGGATAGAAACGTCGAAGCTGCGGATAGAAACGTTAAAGTTGCGGATAGAAAGTCAAAAATCGTGGATAGAAACGTTAAAGTTGCGGATAGAAAGTCGAAAATCGTGGATAGAAACGTCAAAGCTGCGGATAGAAAGTCGAAAATCATGGATAGAAACGTTAAAGCTGCGGATAGAAAGTCGAAAATCGTGGATAGAATCGTCAAAGTCGTGGATAGAAAGAGGAAAGTGAGGGAAAGAAAAGCCGAAGCGAAGGATAGTCCACTAAGCGAGGGGAGAAATAGCATCAACGACGGATAGAACTGACAGAGCGACGGATATAGAGAGGAAAGCGACGGAAAGAAAAGCCGAGATGAAGGATAACCCGTAAAGCGATGGATAAGAAAAGTAGCGACTACGGAAAGAAGAGCAGGAGTGACGGATAGCCCTCAGAGCGACGGAAAGAGGAGCGCCAACGACGGAAAGAACTGCTGAAGCGACGGATGAAGAGAAAAAACCGACGGAAAGAAGAGCCGAAGTGAAGGATAGCCCGCCAAGCGACGGAAAGAAGTGCGGCAACGACGGAAAGAACTGCTGAAGCGACGGATGAAGAGAAGAAACCGACGGAAAGAAGAGCCGAAGTGAAGGATAGCCCGCCAAGCGACGGAAAGAAGTGCGGCAACGACGGAAAGAACTGCTGAAGCGACGGATGAAGAGAAGAAACCGACGGAAAGAAGAGCAGAAGTGACGGATAGTCCGCAGAGCGATGGAAAGAAGTGCGGCAACGACGGAAAGAACTGCCGAAGCGACGGATAGCCCGCCAAGCGACGGAAAATAAGTGCAGCAACGACGGCAAGAAGAGCTACATCGACGGATAGGACATCAACAAAGAAAGCTTCACATCCATTACGCCACACTCGCATTTTACATAGAATTCCTCTATAGTTCCAACTACTGGTAATACATAGAAAAAATATTGATATAGCATGTCCACTGTAATTGCAAAGGTAAAAAAACTTTAGAAGATAGAATATTACGACAAGAGACCATTATCCGAATTTATCAACATGATATTCACAATATCCACAGGTAAATGAGTTTAAAAGTGAATGATTTTGTTCGTGCTTACAAGAAACGTTCGTCTTTTAGGAGAAATCAGCATAAAAATGCAAGAAAAATCATGTTATTCTTGAGATAGAAGTGGTACACTAGTGTTGACTATAATTTCGAAATGAGGGAACCCAGTGAGAATAGCAATTTCTTCTGATCACGGAGGCAATAACTTACGTCGTGAGATTATGCAGCTGTTAGATGAGCTAAATATTAGCTACGAAGATTTTGGTCCACAATCTGCGGATTCAGTAGACTATCCTGATTATGCAAAACCAGTAACTGAAGGTGTTGCTAGCGGGGAATTTGATAAAGGTATTTTAATTTGTGGTACAGGAATTGGTATGTCCATTGCTGCAAATAAAATTAAGGGGATTCGTTGTGCTTTAGTACATGATTTATTTAGCGCAAAAGCAACGCGTTGCCACAATGATTCAAATATTTTAGCAATGGGTGAGCGTGTTATTGGGCCAGGCCTTGCACGTGAAATCGCTAAAGTATGGCTTGAAACAGATTTTGAAGGTGGTCGTCATACGCGACGCATTGAAAAAATCACTGAGCTTGAGCAATAAGAAAAGCAATTAAGTTTATTAACATATGTCCTAAGCAGAAAGCTTCGTCAAAGAGTGCTTTTTAGCTGTTGGACATAAATATTAGAAATAAAGGGGCTGAGCATAGTGGTTGTACAACAAATACGAACACATTTAACTCAGTTACTCAGTGAATTTGAAGAGCAGGTAATCCTACGACCAAATACTATTTTTGTTGTAGGTTGCTCGACATCTGAAGTGATTGGTCAGAAAATTGGCACAGCAGGCGCGCTTGAAATTGGAGAAGCGATTTTTGAGCCGTTGCAGGCATTTGCAAAGAAACATCAACTACATCTAGCGTTCCAAGGCTGTGAGCATATTAATCGTGCTATTACAATGGAAGCAACAACAGCAGATCAATTTGGTTATGAACCAGTAACAGTTGTACCAGTTCGTACAGCAGGCGGTTCGATGTCTGCTTATGCATTCACGCAATTTACAAATCCAGTTGTTGTGGAATCTGTGCAAGCAAATGCAGGGATTGACATTGGTCAAACACTTATAGGTATGCATTTAAAGGCAGTAGCTGTTCCAGTTCGTACTTCTGTGCGAATGGTAGGAGAAGCGGTTGTAACAATTGCAACAACACGTCCAAAGCTGATTGGCGGAGAGCGTGCTGTATATAAATAAAATTACCTCTGGAATCAGTGGTATACAAATAACGATTATACTTAGGAGGCTTTTTCAAACATGGCATACGAAAAATTAGCAGTACAAGACAAAGCAGTATTAGACGGAATTCTTGCGGAAAAAAAACGTCAACAAGCAAATATCGAGTTAATTGCATCAGAAAACTTTGTAACTGAAGCAGTAATGGAAGCACAAGGTTCTGTTCTAACAAATAAATATGCTGAAGGTTATCCAGGTAAACGCTACTATGGCGGCTGTGAACACGTAGATGTGGTGGAAGATATCGCACGTGATCGTGTGAAAGAAATCTTTGGAGCAGAGTATGCAAACGTACAACCACACTCTGGTGCACAAGCAAACATGGCTGTATACCACACGATTTTAGAACCAAATGATACTGTACTTGGGATGAATCTATCTCATGGCGGTCACTTAACACATGGATCTCCTGTAAACTTCTCAGGGATTCTATATAACTTTGTTGAATATGGCGTAACAAAAGATACTCAAGTAATCGATTATGAAGATGTACGCCAAAAAGCGTTAGAGCATAAGCCAAAATTAATTGTTGCAGGTGCATCTGCATACCCACGAGAAATCGATTTCGCTAAATTCCGTGAAATCGCTGATGAAGTAGGAGCATATTTCATGGTGGATATGGCACATATCGCTGGTCTTGTGGCTGCTGGTGAGCACCAATCACCGGTACCATATGCTGATTTTGTGACATCTACAACACATAAAACATTACGTGGCCCACGTGGTGGTCTAATCCTTGCTTCGAAAGAATGGGAGCAAAAGCTTAATAAATCTGTATTCCCAGGTATCCAAGGTGGACCATTAATGCACGTAATCGCTGCAAAAGCTGTTGCATTCGGTGAAGCATTACAGCCAGAATTCAAAGAGTATGCAAAACAAATTAAAGCTAATGCTAAAGCTTTAGCAGAAGTATTAATTGCAGAAGGTGTTGAAATTGTATCTGGTGGTACGGATAACCACTTGCTACTTCTTAATGTGAAATCTCTTGGCCTAACAGGAAAAGTAGCAGAGCACGCACTTGATGAAGTAGGCATTACAACAAATAAAAATACAATTCCTTACGATACAGAATCACCATTCGTAACTTCTGGTATCCGCATTGGTACACCGGCAGTAACATCTCGTGGCTTCAATGAAGAGGACATGAAAGAAGTTGGTGCAATTATTGCTACTGTTCTTAAAAATCCAGAAGATGAAGCAGTTAAAACTGAAGCGAAAGCTCGCGTAAAAGCATTAACTGACAAACATCCATTATACGTATAATCTAACTTCTTTCAGCATTCAACTCCCACCTCTATAGGTGGTGAGATGTTACTTTTTAGCGGATATCCAAACATCCGCTGAAAGAAGTTAAAGCCTCCGGCGGATGTCATTGAATCGGAAAGGAGTTCTTAGAGGATGTTAGCCTAAAATCATCGCATCCATGCGATAACGGCTAACTGACCTGCATCGTGCAGGCCTAAGCACAAAGCCGATTCCGGACGCAATTATGCCGAGGCATAATTGATTAAATATAGCTGTGGTTAAAGTGAACTCTATCACTTTAACCACAGCTTTTTTTATTGGTTGATCACAGATGAGGCTTAGCAGCTCATCGGACACCCCTCAGGAAAGCCCCTGGTAGAACGAAAAGCAACCATACATTTTAGCGATGGGCTATTTTTGTTTATATGGAAATAAAATACTCCTATTTTTGAATTTATTTACATAAACTTAGTAGAAAAGGATATATTATATAATAGAGAGAGACAGATAATGTCCAGAATTATTTTCATAAAAGTGACAATTTATTGAATGTTTATGTACAATATAAAGAAAGATTGATAGCGATAAAGGGAGGGGGAGCTGGATGGTTACTAAAACAATGATCATAGAACATGAAATGTTATTAAATACAATTCGTAGGTTAGGTGATAAATCTAAAGAAAGTTATGTAATTTTTGATACAACAAAAAATCATTGCGTAGTAGAATGTAATGATTCTTTTTGTACGCTTACAAATACTACACGTTCGCAAATAATAAATAACGATTATTTTTCATTGATGTTAAACGAGCAACAGACAACTATTGAGATGATTAAAGATAAAATACATAACGGAGTCATGGTACAAGCAAAATTGCATCATAGTTGCTTCGATAAACCTCCTTTTTGGGCAGAGATACAAGCACTCCCATTTCAAAATAAAAAAAATGAAACAGTATTTGTACTAGTAGTTGTGAAAGATGTTACTTACTATCATAACGAAGAATTTTTGATGTACCTTGAGAAAACTATGTACGAAGCGATTGAAAAGGACTATTCCTTTGATAAAAAGATGAGTGTTATTTGCAGTAGTCTAGATGAATTTTTTATGCCGAAAATATCAAGTATGGTACTTGTCAAAACAGAGGCAGATCAATTACGAATTTTTAAAGGGAATGGCAAAATAAAAGATTTGCCGGAGCGTTGTGAAAACAAAGAATTTTTTAAGAGAGTTATGCAAGGTGAGACATCCATTCTAGTTAAGAGTTTGGATGAAATTGATATTCCTATTGAACATAAAATGTTCGCCAATTTATCTGAAATGCCATTTGGATGGTTTATGCCAATATACAATCAACAACAGCAAGCAATTGGATTGTTTGTGATATTTTCAAAGCAATATTCTAATGACCAAAAGTTTTTTGAAAGCATGTTCCGAAAAATTGGTGCTCTTGTTGCATTGGCATATTCATATGAAAGAATACAAAAAAAGATATGGGACTTAGCCTATATCGATATTACAACGGGGCTACCTAATCGACATGGTTTTTTAAACAAGGTAGAAAAAGAGTACGGTCAAAATGGCAATATCAAAATCTTAAAGCCAAGCGAATTCCATCAAATTGTCGAGCTATATGGTCGTGAAGCAGGAGATGAACTTTTAAGACAAATTGCTAAACGGCTAAATGAAGAGAAGGATGATCATAACGAATATATTGCTAGATTTACAAGCACTAGTTTAATCATTGCAAATGCGACACCCGATGAAGATTTCTTCTATTATAAGAGGCGTATAAAAGAGATTATTCGTCAGCCCTTTATTGTGGGTGGAAAGCAAATTTATATTACACTGAAAACTGGAATTGCTTTATATAACAATGACATAAAAATTGATGATGCGATTCGCTTTGCGGATAATGCTGTATCGTTTGCGGCCAATAAACCAGGTACTCATATGGAAATATTTACACAAGAAAGAAATGATGTGCTCGAGCAGCAAATGACAGTGTTAAACCATTTGGCACAAGCAATAAAAAATAAAGAAATCTCGGTGAATTTACAGCCAAAGGTTGATTTACGGACAGGTGAAATTCAAAGTATTGAAGCGCTTGCCCGCTGGATTTCTCCAAAACTCGGTTTCGTGTCACCAGCAATTTTTATTCCAGTGGCAGAAAGTGCAGGAAAGGTACGAGAAATCGATAATCAAATATTAGAGATTGTTCTTTCCTGGTTAGCAGAGCGCAAAAGATTAGGGAAAAAATTAGTGAAGGTAGCAGTAAATATTTCGCCTGATCATTTTTACTATGCTAATTTTGTACAGGATACACTGGAGCTCGTTCGGAAATACGATGTTGATCCGAGATATATCATTTTAGAAGTAACGGAAAATATTGGCCTAGTTGATTTTCAGACTGCTTTTTCTATTATCCAGGAATTGAAAGAGTACGGCTTTAAAACTTCGGTGGACGATTTTGGAACAGGTTTTTCATCACTAAGTTATTTACAAAGACTACCGTTTACTGAATTGAAAATAGATCGAAGCTTTATTAATGATATAAATGATGCAGCTACACTTGCTATTGTCCGATCCATTATCCAATTAGCATTAAACTTAGGAATGACTTCAGTCGCAGAAGGTATTGAAAATAAAGAGCAGGTTGAAATTTTACGTGCACTCGGCTGTACAGTAGGACAAGGTTATTTCTATTACAAGCCGATGACAATAGAACAGTTAGATGCAATACTCGATAAATAATCGCTATTATATGTAGCAAACATTCTTGAAAAGGAGTTGTCCCAAATTTATTTTTGAGACGACTCCTTTTTTCTGTTATACTAGGTGAGATAAAAATGAAATCCGAACGGTTAGGAGAGAATCCCTTTGAGCAAAGTATACGTATTTGATCATCCACTAATCCAACACAAGTTAACTTATATTCGTGATAAGAATACAGGAACAAAAGAATTTCGTGAGCTAGTAGACGAAGTAGCAACATTAATGGCATTCGAAATTACACGTGATATGCCAGTAGAGGAAATTGAAATTGAGACACCTGTCACAGTTGCTAAAACAAAAGTACTTTCTGGTAAGAAACTTGCGATTGTACCGATTTTACGTGCAGGTATTGGCATGGTAGATGGCGTATTAAATCTAATTCCAGCTGCTAAAGTTGGACATATCGGTCTTTATCGTGATCCAGAAACGTTAAAACCTGTAGAATACTATGCAAAACTTCCTGCAGATGTAGAAGAACGTGATTTCATCATTGTAGACCCAATGCTTGCAACTGGTGGATCAGCAGTGGAAGCGATCAACTCACTGAAAAAACGTGGTGCGAAAAGCATTAAATTTATGTGCTTAATCGCTGCGCCAGAGGGTGTAAAAGAAATTCAAGAACATCATCCAGATGTAGATATTTATATTGCTGCACTTGATGAAAAACTAAATGACCATGGCTACATTGTCCCTGGTTTAGGTGATGCAGGCGACCGCCTATTCGGTACGAAATAATACTGAACAGTTTTCAACAGTAATAATAAGGTTCACCGCCGAAATTTTTGGTGATGAGTCAATCATAAACAGTTGAATGAATTTAGTATGTAATTTTTAGGAAACTTATAACTTTTGGGAGCGTCCTTCAATGTTGAAGGACGTTTCATAGTATGTTAGGTGAATTACTTCCCGACTCTTGCTTTATATGATGCCGATCAATGGGAGTAAACATTTTTCATACAAATAAAACAAAGGACGGTGCAAATGGTTTTGACAAAAAAGTGGAAAGTAATGACGATTTTCGGTACGAGACCAGAGGCTATTAAAATGGCTCCACTTGTATTGGAGTTACAAAAGTATCCTGAGCAAATAGAATCGATTGTGACGGTAACAGCACAACATCGCCAAATGCTCGATCAAGTTTTAGAAACATTTAAAATTACACCAGACTATGATTTAAATATTATGAAGGATCGTCAAACATTAATTGACGTGACGACTAATGCCTTACAAGGCTTAGACAAAGTCATGAAAGAAGCAAAACCGGATATTGTTTTAGTACATGGCGATACAGCAACAACATTCATTGCAAGTCTAGCTGCATTTTATAACCAGATTGCTATCGGACATGTGGAAGCAGGTCTTCGAACTTGGAATAAGTATTCACCGTACCCAGAGGAAATGAATCGCCAGTTAACAGGTGTTATGGCTGATCTTCATTTTGCACCGACGGAAGTCTCTAAGAAAAACCTTTTAGATGAAAATAAAAATCCTGATACTATTTTTGTCACTGGTAACACAGCTATCGATGCATTAGCTACAACAGTAAGTGAACATTACACACACCCTGTGTTAGAAAAAATAGGTTCAGATCGTATGATTTTATTGACAGCGCATCGTCGTGAAAATCTAGGCGAACCTATGCGTCATATGTTTAGAGCGATTACAAGAATTCTAGAAGAGCATGAGGATGTACAAGTTGTTTACCCAGTCCATATGAATCCAGCTGTACGAGAAATAGCTAATGAAATTTTAGGAGATCATAAGCGTGTACATTTAATTGAACCTCTTGAGGTCTTCGATTTCCATAACTTTGCGGCTAATTCTTATATGATTTTAACTGATTCTGGTGGCGTCCAAGAAGAAGCCCCATCACTAGGTAAACCAGTTTTGGTACTTAGAGATACAACAGAGCGACCAGAAGGTATTGCTGCTGGGACTCTAAAGCTAGCAGGAACGGAAGAAGAAACAATCTACTCTCTAGCTAAGCAATTAATAGAAGATAAAAATGTCTATGAAGCAATGGCAAAAGCATCAAATCCTTATGGTGATGGACATGCTTCTGAACGTATTGTGAAAGCTCTTTTAGCGTTTTTACAAAAAAGCAAGTAATATCCCTTTTCGAAATTGAAAAATGAGTCTAATGTACTAATCACGATAGGCAAGCTAATTTACGAGCAAAAATGTGTCGTAAATTAGCTTTTTTTTGCACAAACGTGAACTTTGATTTTGAAGCTATGAATTTTCATACACAAATTTGTCAACAATTTGACAAGAGTATAGTGACTGTGAAGTTTTTCTCCTTTACTAATTGACTTCAAATATCTCCTATTGTATGCTTACAAAGGGTAATAATGATAAGGGTTTCAAATCGTAAATAGAGGTTGAAACACTTGTTATATCAAGTTTCTACTAAATTGACAGTTCAAACTATAAACTGTCGATTTGCAACGTTTTGTGCGTTTCGGGGTGTAAGATATTTTTTGGGATTTACACCTGTAATTTCAAAAAGACGCTCTCCCGTTACTATTCCGCTGTGAGTAGTGTTTTTCACTGCTCTTTTCTGATTTCACATAGTGGTCAGCAAACGTTTCTTTACTCGAAAAAATGATTCAGGAGATTACAAACCAATGCTAGATTTGCATCACATTATTGCTGTGCAGAAGAGAGCGTTATTTTTTTTGCTCGCACTCTGTGCATTAGGCTGGGGATTTACACCCTATCAAACGGTTTTTGCGGGCATCGCAATCGGTGCATTCTTTGGTACGTATAATTTTTGGATTTTAGTTCGCCGTATGGACAAGTTTGATCGATCCATTAGTGAAGGGAAGAAAGTAGGCTCACTTGGTACAGCGCTTCGCTTTGCATCAGGTGTAGCGGCAGTCGCTTTAGCCATTTCGTTGCCAAACTATTTTCACTTAATTAGCACGGTCATAGGGCTAATGATTCCGTACGTTTTTCTCTTTGTCGAGAGAATTGTGTCACATGTAAGGAACCGCTAATGTGCTTTAAATTAGAAAGAGAGGTGAAAAATAACAATGAATCATGAAGCTCCATTACAAGTAGTTGATTTTGGGTTGTTTAAGCTAACGTTCAACCTTTCAACTGTAATGATGTTACTAGTTGCGGCCTTAGTCGTTTTCTTAATCGCTTTTATTTCAACTAGAAGCCTAAAGTTAAAACCTACAGGTATGCAAAACTTTATGGAATGGATTATGGATTTCGTAAAGAACATCATAAAAAGCAACATGGACTGGAAAACTGGCGGACGATTCCACATATTAGGTATCACACTTATTATGTTTATCGCTGTATCTAACTTATTAGGTCTTCCATTCTCTATCGTCTATAACGGCGAACTTTGGTGGAAATCTCCTACAGCTGACCCAACTGTTACAATGACGCTTGCAGCAATGATTTTAGCCTTAACACATTTCTATGGTATTAAAATGAAGGGGACAGGCCATTATGTTGGTACATTCTTCAAACCAATGTCATTCATGTTCCCGCTAAAAATCGTTGAAGAATTTGCGAACACTTTAACATTAGGTCTTCGTCTTTACGGTAACATTTATGCAGGTGAGATTCTACTTGGCTTAATCGCAGGTTTAGCATCATCAGGTGCTGTTGGATTCATCGGAGCAATTGTTCCAATGATGGCATGGCAAGGTTTCTCTATTTTCATCGGCTTTATCCAAGCCTTTATCTTCACAATGTTAACAATGGTATACATGGCTCATAAAGTGAGCGATGACCATTAATATAAAGCATATATCTTATGCTTGAACCAAAAAAAAAACAAACAATTCCAAGGAGGAAATTTTCAAATGGGTTTATTAGCAGCAGCAATCGCAATCGGTCTAGGTGCACTTGGTGCAGGTATCGGTAACGGTCTTATCGTTTCAAAAACAGTAGAAGGTATCGCTCGCCAACCAGAAGCTCGTGGCGTTCTTCAAACTACAATGTTCATCGGGGTAGCATTAGTTGAAGCCCTACCAATCATCGCAGTAGTAATCGCATTCATCGTAATGAACAAATAATTCAGTTGTATACTGAATTCTAGTGGCGAAGCAGGAATCTCCAGATGAAACTTCGCCATTCATTTTGGAACTGATAAAAGCTATGTGTAAATATAGCTTTTTAAAATAGGTAGTTTTTTTATTAATTAAATTATTATGTTGAAGTTAAAGCTCTTGAAGGGAGTGAAACAATCGTGTTTTTAGATTATCTTGTACTAGGCAGCGCTGAGCCAGGTTTCAATGGTGGCGATATCGCCGCAACATTAGTTATCTTCTTAGTGTTAATGCTTTTACTTAAAAAGTTCGCTTGGGGTCCACTTATGGGCATCATGCAGCAACGTGAAGAATTAGTAGCTAGTGAAATCGAAGCAGCTGAAAAAGCCCGCAAAGATTCTCATCAATATTTAGAAGAACAAAAGAGCCTTCTTAAAGAAGCTCGTACGGAAGCACAATCGATTGTTGAAGGCGCTAAGAAGCAAGGCGAAACGCAAAAAGAAGAAATTCTTACTGCAGCTCGCAATGAAGCAAACCGCTTAAAAGAATCGGCTTTACGTGAAATTGAGTCTGAAAAAGAAAAAGCTATTGCAGCTGTACGTGATGAAGTCGTTTCATTATCTGTACTTGCAGCATCTAAAGTCCTTAGCAAAGAGATTTCTGAGGCAGACAACCGTGCTCTAATTGAAGAGACGATTGCGAAGGCAGGGGAAGCTCGATGAGTAATTCAACTGTAGCAAAACGTTACGCACAAGCGCTTTTTGAATTAGCGCAACAAAAAAACATTCTTGCTGAAGTTGGAGCAGACTTAAATGAGCTAACAACAGTAGTTAAAGAATCTCCTGATTTTTTAACACTTTTAAATGCTCCTAAGTTCTCTATCGAACGTAAGAAACAAATGGTAGCAGAAATCTTTGCAAGTGCAACTCCTGAGGTTTTACACACAGTTCAACTACTTGTTGAGAAAAAGCGTGTAAACGAAGTGAAGCTTATTGCTAACGCATATGCTGAGCTTGCTGCACAGGCACAAGGTACTGCAGATGCAACAGTATTCTCTACTCGTGCACTTTCTACTGAAGAAAGCGCTAAAATTTCAGCAACATTTGCGAAACTTGTAGGGAAACAATCATTAAACATTACAAACGAAATTGATCCATCACTTCTTGGTGGTATTCGTGTTCAAATCGGTAATCATATTTATGATAGCTCAGTAGCGAACAAGCTTGAGCGCCTAAAACGTGAATTAATCGGTTAATAATTTAGAAATGTGAGAGGTGACATACATGGGCATCAAGGCTGAAGAAATCAGCAGTCTGATTAAACAACAGATTGAGAATTATGAATCTGAACTTAAAGTAAGCGAAGTTGGTACAGTTATCCGTATTGGTGACGGTATCGCTCTTGCTCATGGCCTCGACAACGCCATGGCTGGAGAACTTCTTGAGTTCTCTAACGGTGTTATGGGTATGGCTCAAAACCTAGAAGAAGGTAACGTTGGTATCGTAATCTTAGGTCCATACGCTGACATCAAAGAAGGCGATGAAGTTCGTCGTACAGGTCGTATCATGGAAGTACCAGTTGGTGAAGAACTAATTGGTCGTGTTGTAAACCCACTTGGTCAACCAGTGGATGGACAAGGTCCAATCAACACAACAAAATCTCGTCCAATCGAAAGCCCAGCTTTCGGTGTAATGGCTCGTAAATCAGTACACGAACCACTACAAACTGGTATCAAAGCGATTGACGCTTTAGTACCAATCGGTCGTGGTCAACGTGAGTTGATCATCGGTGACCGTCAAGTAGGTAAAACATCTGTCGCAATCGATACAATCTTAAACCAAACTGGTGAAAATATGATTTGTATCTATGTTGCTATCGGTCAAAAAGAATCAACTGTACGTGGTGTAGTTGAAACGTTACGTAAGCACGGTGCATTAGATTATACAATCGTTGTAACTGCTGCTGCATCTCAACCAGCTCCATTACTATACTTAGCACCATTTGCTGGTGTTTCTATGGCAGAAGAATTCATGTTACAAGGTAAGCACGTTTTAATCGTGTATGATGATCTTTCTAAACAAGCATCAGCTTACCGTGAACTTTCACTTCTTCTACGCCGTCCTCCAGGTCGTGAAGCATACCCTGGTGACGTTTTCTACTTACACAGCCGCCTACTTGAACGCGCTGCGAAGTTAAACGAAACATACCAAAATGGTTCTATTACAGCTCTTCCATTCGTTGAGACACAAGCTGGGGATATCTCTGCATACATCCCAACTAACGTAATCTCAATCACTGATGGACAAATTTTCTTACAATCTGACTTATTCAACTCAGGTGTACGTCCAGCGATTAACGCCGGTCTTTCTGTATCACGTGTAGGTGGATCTGCTCAAATTAAAGCGATGAAAAAAGTTGCGGGTACACTACGTCTTGACTTAGCTGCATTCCGTGAACTTGAATCATTTGCTCAATTTGGTTCTGATTTAGATAAAATCACACTGGCTAAACTTGAGCGTGGTAAACGTACGGTTGAAGTTCTTAAACAAGACCTAAACAAACCACTTAAAGTTGAAAAGCAAGTTGCTATCCTTTATGCATTAACTAAAGGTCACTTAGATGATATTCCAGTACAAGATATCGTTCGCTTTGAAGGTGAATTCTTAAGCTGGTTAGAAACAAACCACACAAACGTTTTAGATCACGTTCGTACTACAAAAGAACTTGCTCCTGATGCTGATTACRTAGCAGCTTTAACTGAGTTCAAAAAAACTTTCGCTAAATCAGAATAAGTTCGAGCTAGTCACTTGATTAAAAAACAAAAGGTGGTGAAATACCAGTGGTAAACTTACGCGAAATAAAAGGTCGTATTAATTCTACAAAGAGTACGAAACAAATTACGAAAGCGATGCAGATGGTTTCTTCTTCCAAGTTACGTCGTGCAGAGCAAAACGCTAAAGCGTACGTTCCTTACATGGAAAAAATCCAGGACGTAGTAGGCGCGATCGCTTCAGGGACAAAAGACAGTGGACATCCAATGTTAACTGCTCGTCCTGTTAAGAAAACAGCTTACTTAGTCATTGGTTCTGACCGTGGTCTTGCAGGTGCTTACAACTCAAGTATCTTACGTCAAGTTCAACGTACAATTGACGAGCGTCATAAATCAAAAGACGAATACGTTATTTTAGCGGTAGGTCGAGTTGTTCGTGACTACTTTGTGAAACGTGATCATAATGTAGTCAGCGATGTTGTCGGTCTTCCGGACCAACCATCATTTGCTGATATTAAAGAAATCGCTCGTAAAGCTGTTGGTATGTTCATTGACGGTACGTATGATGAACTTTATATGTACTACAATCACTTTGTCAGCGCTATTGCTAACGAAGTGACAGAGAAAAAACTTCTTCCATTAACAGATCTTGCACCTGCTAGCAGTAATGCTTCTTACGAATTTGAGCCATCTGGTGAAGCAATTCTTGAAGTGTTACTTCCACAATACGCGGAAAGCTTAGTTTACGGCGCATTATTAGATGGAAAAGCAAGTGAACATGCTTCTCGTATGACGGCTATGAAAAATGCAACTGATAACGCATCTGATCTTATTTCAGACCTTTCATTGCAATATAACCGTGCGCGTCAAGCGGCGATTACACAAGAAATTACAGAAATCGTTGGTGGAGCTGCAGCCTTAGAATAGGCCCAGCTTCCCAATGTCGTATAAGAATACGATAGGAGGATACACAGTAATGAATAAAGGACATGTTATTCAAGTAATGGGTCCAGTTGTTGACGTAAAATTTAACAATGGCCAATTACCAGCAATCTATAACTCACTAACAGTTAAGATTGAACGTCCTAATGAAGAACCAACAATTCTTGCATTAGAAGTTGCTCTTCATTTAGGTGATGATTCTGTTCGTACAATTGCAATGTCATCTACTGATGGCTTACAACGTGGAGCAGAAGTAACAGACTCAGGAAAAGCTATCTCAGTACCAGTTGGTGAAGTTACTTTAGGTCGTGTATTCAACGTACTTGGAGAAGTAATCGACTTAGGTGAAGAGATTCCAGCTGATGTTCGTCGTGATTCAATTCACCGCGAAGCACCATCTTTCGATGAACTTTCAACTACAGTTGAAATTCTTGAAACAGGTATCAAAGTAGTAGACTTATTAGCACCATATATCAAAGGTGGTAAAATCGGTCTATTCGGTGGTGCCGGTGTAGGTAAAACTGTATTAATCCAAGAATTAATCAACAACATCGCACAAGAGCACTCAGGTATCTCTGTATTCGCTGGTGTAGGTGAGCGTACTCGTGAAGGGAACGACTTATTCTTCGAGATGAGCGATTCAGGCGTTATCAAGCAAACAGCGATGGTATTCGGTCAAATGAACGAACCACCAGGTGCACGTATGCGTGTAGCTTTAACTGGTCTTACAATGGCAGAATACTTCCGTGATGAGCAAGGTGCTGACGTACTTTTATTCATCGACAATATCTTCCGTTTCACACAAGCAGGTTCTGAGGTTTCTGCCCTATTAGGTCGTATGCCTTCTGCGGTAGGTTACCAACCAACACTTGCAACTGAAATGGGTAAATTACAAGAACGTATCACATCTACTAACAAAGGTTCTGTAACTTCTATTCAAGCGATCTATGTACCAGCCGATGACTATACTGACCCGGCTCCAGCTACAACTTTCGCCCACTTAGATGCAACTACTAACCTTGAGCGTAAATTATCAGAAATGGGTATCTACCCTGCGGTTGACCCATTAGCTTCGACTTCTCGTGCTTTATCACCAGAAATCGTAGGCGCTGAGCACTACGCAATCGCTACTGGTGTACAACGTACAATCCAACGTTACCGTGAATTACAAGATATCATTGCTATCTTAGGTATGGATGAATTATCTGATGAAGATAAACAAACAGTAGAACGTGCTCGTCGTATTCAATTCTTCTTATCTCAAAACTTCCACGTTGCGGAACAATTTACTGGTCAAAAAGGTTCTTATGTACCTGTTAAAGAAACTGTTCGCTCATTCAAGGAAATCCTTGATGGCAAATGGGATCACCTACCAGAAGATGCTTTCCGTCTAGTTGGTTCTATTGATGAAGTAGTTGAAAAAGCGAAAAGCATGGGCGTAGAGGTTTAATACTAGGGACGAGGAGGAAAAAATATGAAGACAGTTCTAGTCAATATTGTCACTCCCGACGGCCCGGTATACGATTCTGAAGTATCAATGGTAATCGCTAAAACAACTTCAGGTGAAATCGGTGTTCTTGCAGGCCATATTCCTATGGTTGCTCCACTTGCAATTGGTGCAGTGAAGCTTAAAAAAGAAAACGGTTCAACTGAACTAGTTGCCTTAAGCGGCGGTTTCATTGAAGTTCGCCCTGAAAAAATCTCAATTTTAGCTCCGTCTGCTGAAATTGCTGAAAGCATCGATGTTAAACGTGCTAAAGAAGCCGTTAAACGTGCTGAAGGTCGTCTTCAAGGTAAACAAGATAACATTGATTTCAAACGTGCTGACCTAGCATTAAAACGTGCGTTGAATCGTATCAACGTTCATGAGGGTAATATCTAATTCAAATTTTAACGGGCAGATTCAACATCTGTCCGTTTTTTAACATTATGCTACCGTTTGAGAGTATCGCTGAGGAATTAATATGGAGGAACCAACATGGAAATATATCAGGCAATAGGGCAGGAAGCTTTAATAGGGATTTTATCGCATTTATTTTTTATCGCTATTACTTTTTATGCGCTACAAGCATTTATGCTAGAAAAAATCTTTAAAAAGAATAAAGTTTTTCAAATCCAATTAATTTATATTTTATTAAGTATTGCGATAGGATCAGCCGTTTCTAATTTCTTTCTGCAAATTTCAAACTGGTCAGGGAAGCTTCCGTATTTATTTTAATAGCCCCTTTTTACTATCTTTATGTTAGTAATTGAATCTACATGTTTCACAGGGCTTTATAACATAATTTATGTGGTCCTTTGAAATATGTAAAATAAGTTTAAATACTTTCAGCAGATGTTTTCGTAGCGAAAGCAAAGCGTCAGCTACAGATGTTTTCGTAGCGAAAGTGAAACGGCAGCTACAAGTGTTTTCGTAGCGAAAGCAAAGCGTCAGCTACAAGTGTTTTCGTAGCGAAAGTGAAACGGCAGCTACAAGTGTTTTCGTAGCGAAAGTGAAACGGCAGCTACAGATGTTTTCGTAGCGAAAGCAAAGCGTCAGCTACAAACGTTTTCGTAGCGAAAGTGAAACGGCAGCTACAAATGTTTTCGTAGCGAAAGTGAAACGGCAGCTACAAGTGTTTTCGTACCGAAAGCGTAGCGACAGGTACAGTAGTCTCCCATCTCATAAGGTGGTGAGAAGAATTCGGGCACAAATTATGCCTCGAAATAATTGATATAAATCCATTAGATTTGGTTTTTGTTCACAAATCCTTGGGTATATATTAGAAATTTACGCTTTTCTTCCGTGTTATTGGTCATTCACAAAAAAAAAAATCACGCGTACAATAAATAAATAGCAAAATATTAATAAATGACGTAAAATAGTGATTTGGATGCTTGAACGAGCGTAAGAAAAGTTGTACTATAGAGTTGTTTGTTTACTGATTATGACATTATATTTCTTTTTAAAATAAAATTTTGATAGTTTAATAGATTGAATTCGGAGGGACATAGGGTGGAAAAAATAATAGTGACTGGCGGCCAAAAGCTACAAGGGAAAGTGCGCGTAGAGGGCGCAAAAAATGCGGTGTTACCAATCCTAGCAGCGGCTTTACTTGCTTCTAAAGGAGAAAATGTAATTAAAGAAGTCCCTAACTTAGCAGATGTCTTTACTATAAATGAAGTACTTAAAAGTCTAAATGCGGCAGTTACATATATACCTGAGGATAATACAGTATATATAGATACAACTAAAGAACTTTCTAGTGAAGCTCAATTTGAATTTGTTAGTAAAATGCGTGCATCGATTTTAGTGATGGGTTCTTTGCTTGCTCGAAATGGTTATGCTCGTGTTGCTTTACCAGGGGGCTGTGCAATTGGTTCCCGTCCAATTGAGTTACATTTAAAGGGCTTTGAAGCTATGGGAGCAAAAATCTCTTTTGGCCATGGATATGTAGAGGCGAAGGCAGAAGGACGTTTAAAAGGCGCAAATGTGTATTTGGATTTCCCAAGTGTTGGGGCAACTGAAAATATTATGACAGCTGCAGCCTTAGCGCAAGGTACAACTGTAATTGAAAATGCTGCAAAAGAGCCTGAAATTGTAGATCTTGCAAACTTCATTAATAGTATGGGTGGTCGTGTCATCGGTGCAGGTACGAATACGATTCGTATCGAAGGAGTCGATACATTATATGGAACAGAACATCATATTATTCCTGACCGTATTGAAGCTGGCACATTTATGGTTGCAGCAGCAATTACAAAAGGTGATGTAACGATTGAAAATGCTGTTCCTGAGCATATGACTGCATTAATTGCAAAAATGCGTGAAATGGGTGTAGAAATCACTGAGCTAGATGAAGGAATCCGTGTACGTGCTCCTAAAACATTAAAAGCCGTTGATATTAAAACTATGCCACATCCAGGCTTCCCGACAGATATGCAATCTCAAATGATGGCCTTAATGTTAACTGCTGAAGGTACGAGTATTATTACGGAAACGGTTTTTGAAAATCGTTTTATGCATGTTGAGGAGTTCCGTCGCATGAATGCCGGTGCTAAAATAGAAGGACGTTCTGTGTTTATCGAAGGGCCAGTAAATATTCAGGGTGCTGAAGTAATGGCGACTGATTTACGAGCTGCGGCTGCACTAATTTTAGCAGGTCTTGTATCTGAAGGTATGACTCGAGTGACAAAGCTTCACCATTTAGATCGCGGTTATGTCGATTTCCATGGCAAGCTGGCTGCACTTGGCGCACAAATTGAACGTGTACCAGTTGAGGAAGTTATCATTAAAGAGAAAACAACTGTTGAATTACCAACAAACTAAATAGATTTATAAACCCTTTGCTTACGAGCAGAGGGTTTTTTCTTTATAGTTTAATCCAAACTGGCGATAGTGACGCTGCAATAGGGTGATTCATTAGTGAACATTAGATGGAAAAAGGACTAAAACCGTCTCATCAGTGACAGTGTATCTGCGGAAATCAACCTCACGTTATGGTGATAAGCAATTTTTAGAGCTCTCTATCGATCACATATTTTGAAGAGTTTCAGCATATTATTCCTTATGAAAAAATGGATAATGAGTATAGGCATGATTTGTTTGATTGGAGCATTATATATGCTTCCTGTGGCATTTGGTGAGAGACTTAAGGCTGAGGATTCGCCTGTAACAACAGAGCAAGCTTGTGAAATATTCATAGAAGTGGAGGGACAACAGGAGAAAATCCCTTTAGAAACGTATGTAACTGGTGTGGTAGCTGCAGAAATGCCTGTGTCATTTAATAAAGAAGCTTTAAAGGCGCAAGCTATTGCAGCAAGGACATACGCGTTGAAATCGACAAATTACGGTAAAATAGCTATCGCTCCTACTGTTGCTAGACAAGTTTTTTACAATAAAGAGCAAAGAAAAGAGAATTGGACTAGCAATTTCCCGGGGAATGAAAAGAAAATTGTCGAGGCTATAAATGAAACGAAAGGACAAGTTCTTCTATATAATAATGAATTAATTACGGCAATGTTTCATTCTACGAGTAATGGGAAAACAGAAAGTGCCTACGATTTTAGTGGCAATGAGGTACCTTATTTACAAAGTGTTGCGAGTAATTCGGATCTAACATCACCAAAGTTTTCAGCGATGAAAGAATGGACATTAGCTGAATGGAATGCACTGTGGCCTGTTAAATGGCAGGCAAGTGACTTCAACCGTGTACAGTTTTTTTTTAATGATTCAGGACGTGTTGAGCGCATGCAGTTAGGTAAGAATGTATGGTCAGGACGAGAAGTACGAACACTTTTAGAAATACCATCAACAGATTTTAAAATTGCATATAATTCTGCTGCTGGAAAAGTGCAAGTGAGTACGAAAGGATATGGGCATGGGGTAGGAATGAGCCAATATGGAGCAGAGGCTATGGCAAGTGATGGGAAAACTGCTGACGAAATTTTACACTATTATTATCAAGATATTGAAATAAAAAAGATAGATGCATGTTTAAAATAACTTCTAGTTGTTCACACTGCAACTAGAGGTGATGAAAATGAGAGAGGATAAAAATAGTAAAACTTCTCAAAGTCAACAAGATGAAAAAGTTCAATTACAGAAGAAACCGTGGTTTTGGCCAGTTGTTTACGCTGGTGGGGCTCTAATGCTAGCAGGTTTGCTGCTTGGTTACAATAGTCTCGTATCAAAAGTAGAAGAGGCTCCGTCAACAAATGTAGCAGAAGTAGATTCAGGTCCTGTAGTTGAAACAAATGCAAAAACAGAAACAATGAAGTACCCATTCAAGGAAGCGAATCTAAGTAAAATTCAAGTTTCACAAGAGTTTTATGAAGTAGAGGCTAATGCTGAGTCACGTGAAAAAGCACTAATGGTATTTAATCAAACATTTACGACATCTTCCGGTATTACTCTTTCTATGAATGGTGAAGAATTTGAAGTACTTGCTGCTCTAAGTGGTAAAGTAAAACAAGTAAAACTTGATGCATTTACAGGCAATAAAATTGTTATTGAGCATGCAGATGGTAAAGAAACGCATTATAGCTCTGTAAAAGACATTGCTGTCAAGGAAGGCGATGAGGTAACACAAGGTCAAGTACTTGGAAAAGCGACTGACAATGAGTGGAACCAAAGCGCTGGCGTAAACTTGCATTTTGAAGTACTAGAAAACGGGAAATATATTAATCCGAAAAAATTACTAGCATTTTAATTTATTTCAGTAGAAGCCTCTCACCTCTATAGGTGGGAGGCTTCTGCTGGTTTAAGTCACTTTTCAGTGGGTATCCAAACAACTGCTGAAATAGAGGAACTAATGCTAAGAACTTCACATGTTGCCGCTACCGCTTCGCTTTCGCACAGAAAAACAATTGTCCCTGTCGCTTCGCTTTCGCGCAGAAAAACAATTGTTGTCGCTGCCGCTTCGCTTTCGCACAGAAAACATTTGTCGGTTTAAAGCCTCCGGAGGCAATTATGCCGAAGCATAAAGATGATAGGAAAACCCGTAGATTTCAAATATAGTAAATGAAAATATACATTGAGAGAAACTAATACTAAAAAATGCATAAAAAATCGGTATTTTATCGTGAAAATGTAAAACGTGTTCTGAACAGCTTTGTCCTCACATAAGGTGAAGAAATACGCAGACGTGCATCTGATGCCATTTGTGAAATTGTGTGGAAAGGACGAAGAACGTGCACGAGCACATTCGGAAGCGCTGCATACGCCTCGGTGAATTATTGATTGAGACGCGTGAAACTGTGCGTGTCCTCGCGAAAATGACAGGTTATTCTAAAAGTACGGTGCACAAAGATTTAACAGAGCGACTACCAACAATTCATGAAGGATTAGCTGAGCAAGTGAAGGAAATACTCGCCTACCATAAGGCCGTACGTCATATTCGTGGAGGAGAGGCAACGAAAAACAAGTGGAAAGAAAGAGCGAGTCATGAATGATTCGTTCTTTTTTTTGATGCAAAGGACAAGCTAGAATATGAACCATAAAAAAAGTGCTGAAACGATTTCTTCTTTTCAATAAGTGTTCATATAATTGAAAGAATGACAGTTCCATTAACTAAAATTAGGTGTAATTACCAATCGTATATGATAAAATATTCTAGATAAACAGATAAAAATGAACGTTATGTAGTTGGAAATGGCGGGAAGGAGAAATTATAAAATGTTTTCGAAAGATATTGGCATTGACTTAGGGACTGCGAACGTATTAATACACGTTAAAGGTAAAGGCATCGTCTTAAATGAACCATCTGTTGTGGCGATTGATAAAAAAACAAATAAAGTATTAGCGGTGGGGGAAGAGGCTCGCCAAATGGTAGGGCGTACACCGGGTAATATTATTGCAATTCGTCCACTACGAGATGGTGTCATTGCAGATTTTGACGTTACAGAAGCGATGCTAAAACATTTCATCAACAAATTAAACGTCAAAGGATTTTTAGCTAAGCCACGTATTTTAATTTGCTGTCCAACAAACATTACTAGTGTTGAACAAAAAGCTATCCGAGAAGCTGCAGAAAAATCAGGTGGAAAAAAAGTATACTTAGAAGAAGAACCAAAAGTTGCAGCTATTGGAGCGGGCATGGATATATTCCAACCTAGCGGCAATATGGTAGTCGATATTGGCGGCGGAACAACAGATATTGCAGTCCTATCGATGGGTGATATTGTAACGAGCGAGTCCATCAAGGTAGCAGGAGACATTTTTGATAATGATATTTTACAATATATTAAAAAAGAATATAAATTGCTAATTGGTGAACGTACTGCAGAAGCCATAAAAATTACAATCGGTACAGTCTTTAAAGGTAGCCGAAATGATTCGATGGACATTCGTGGTCGAGACATGGTAACAGGTTTACCACGTACTATAACGATTCACTCCGAGGAGATTGAACGTGCATTACATGAATCGGTTGCTATGATTGTTCAATCTGCAAAAAATGTTTTAGAAAAAACACCACCAGAGCTATCAGCTGATATTATTGATCGTGGGGTCATTATTACTGGCGGTGGTGCATTACTACACGGTATGGATCAGCTATTAATCGAAGAGCTAAAGGTACCTGTGTTCATTGCAGAGCAACCTATGGATTGTGTAGCAATTGGTACAGGCATTATGCTAGAAAATATTGATCGAGTACCTGCATCCCTATAAAAATATAATGAGGTGATTCCTTTGTTCAAAGGGTTTTATACAGTTGCAACTGGTATGATTGCACAGCAAAGACGAACAGAATTACTAACCAATAATTTATCAAATGCGAATACACCTGGATTTAAAGCAGACCAATCAACAATTCGCTCTTTTCCCGACATGCTCATGTCAAGTGTAGGAAAAACAAATGCATCTGCTAAGGAGCAAGCAGGCTCTCAATATATGAGTCAAGTTGGCGCATTAAATACAGGGATTTATATGCAAGAGACATTACCAAATTACATACAAGGCCAAATCTATAGCACTGATTTCACGACAGATATGGCTTTGATCGATGGAAACTTACCGCAAAATGAAGATGGTACTTCTGGATCTATTTTCTTCCGTTTAGCACATCCAGATGGTGGCGAAGCATATACACGCAACGGGAATTTTACTTTAGATGGTCAAGGCTATTTAGTAAATCCACAGGGACTGTATGTGCTATCAGACAGAGGACAACGCATCCAGCTACCGAATGATGATTTCCGCCTAGATGAGAATGGGGCAATATATGTTAATAATCAGCAAGTAGCTCGTGTTGGAGTATCATTTTCAGCAAATCCGAACATGCTAAGTAAGCAGGATAATGGTTTAATTCGAACTGAAAACGGTGAGAACTTACCGACAGCTTACGGTGCCAATGGCGTAGCCTTTACACTGCGTCAAAATTATCTAGAGGGCTCAAACGTAGACTCTAGTCGTACAATGACTGATTTAATGACAGCATATCGCGCTTTCGAAGCTAACCAAAAAGTGTTACAGGCTTATGATCGCAGCATGGAAAAGGCTGCCAATGAAATCGGAAAAGTATAATAGGCGAACTGGAGGCGTTTGAACATGCTACGTACCATGATGACTGCAACAAACACAATGGGGCAATTACAAAATAGACTAGATACAATTAGTAATAACATTGCCAATAGCAATACACAGGGCTTTAAATCAAAAGAGGCTACATTTAATGAATTGCTTTATCAGCAATATAACAATGACAAGCAAGATCGTGCTGCTCGACAATCACCTGTTGGCATCCGATATGGTTCAGGCGCAATGCTTGGACAAATCCAATCTAATCACAAGCAAGGCTCTCTACAAACAACAAATCGAGACCTTGATTTAGCTTTTACAAAACCAAAACAATATTTCAATATTTTAATGCCAGATGGTGAAAATGGCGCAAAAACAGTGTATACTCGTCAAGGTGACTTTTATTTATCACCATTAAATAATGGAACAGTAATGGTTGTAACTGCAGATGGATATCCATTGGCAAATGAAAATGGACAAGCTATTACATTACCGGATAATGTAAAAAGTTTTGCGATCCGTGATGGGGGCGTATTAGAAGCGTTATATCCAAATGGAGAGATTAGACGTACTAATGTAGGGGTGACAGAGTTCCAAAAGCCACAGCTTATGGAGGACATTTCTGGATCCTACGTTGGATTGCCGAATAACCTGGCTCAGCTAGGATATAATCAAGCTGATGTTGTCACTGAATTACGAGGAGCAAATCGTCAGCAAATTGGTATGCAGAGCGGTTCGCTAGAAATGTCGAATGTAGATCTTTCAAAGGAAATGACGGATTTAATTCAGACGCAGCGTTCTTATCAATTCAATGCAAGAGCTGTAACTTTAGCAGACCAAATGCTTGGGCTCATTAATGGTATTCGATAGTAAATCCGATATTACTGTTTAGTAAGTAATGAAGAGGAGTACAATCTATGACAAACGATTCAAGTCGAGGTTCTATGCAAACAAAAGAAACCGATACGCCACCAGAAGAGAAGGAACAAGGCTCAAATGGAGAGCAACGAGAGGTTCGATGGGTGCAAATACGGCTGATTCCGATTTGGCTACGCGTTGTACTTATTATCATCTTAGTTGTTATTGCCGCAGTTGTAGGTGCAATGTTTGGCTATAGTGTAATTGGACAAGGTAAAGCCATGGACGTTTTCAAACCAGAAACATGGCAGCATATATTTGATATTATGAATGGTAAAGAATAATTTTATTCTTTACCATGCTTTGTGTTTACATAAAATATCTTCATTCAGTAGGTGTTGGACATCCACTGAATAAAAATATAGCCTCCGGCGGATGTCACAGATTTTGAATTATGCGTGCACAATTCAAAATCCGGTCGCATTGTTTATCTGCGCGAAAGCAAAGCGGCAGCGGCAATTACGCCAAGGCGAAATTGATATTAAGGGGGAAAAGAAATGTTAACAGCAGAACAAATTCAAGCAATTTTACCGCATCGTTATCCTTTTTTATTCGTTGATCGTATCGTTGAATTAGAAGAAGGTAAGCGTGCAGTTGGTTTAAAAAATGTCTCTATGAACGAGGACTTTTTTAATGGGCATTTTCCTGGCTATCCAGTAATGCCTGGGGTTTTAATTGTAGAGGCGCTAGCTCAAGTCGGTGGTGTAGCATTATTAAACGCAGATGAATTCAAAGGTCGTCTAGCTTTCTTGACGGGTATTGATAATTGCCGTTTCAAGCGCCAAGTAGTGCCGGGAGATCAACTTCGATTAGAGGTAGAGTTCGTGAAACTACGTGGAGTAATGGGTAAAGGCCACGGTGTGGCAACAGTCGATGGAGAACTAGTGTGTGAAGCGGATATTCTATTTGCCATTGGACCTGCACAACCAAAACAAGTGTAATTTGCAATTATAGGCTAAAAGATTTAAAATAATTATATCGAATATTGTCTTATACTGCTAATCTTTTAATAGTTTATCTATAGGTAGTGCAGTTAAAGAAATCACGATGTTTTATAAAAATACAAATGGCGTTATATGTGATTGTGAATTAATACATGTAGTTTTGTTTTTAAAACGTAGGAGGATTATATAGATGTATAAGGAATTGTCTTCAGGTGTTAAAATTAGCATTACGCGTTCGATTTCAACATCTTTTGAATCATACTTAGCAGGTATTGATTGGAAAGAGGAGCGTTTTTCTATGGAAGACTTCATTGCTAGCTGGCAAACTTATTTTAAAGAAAATGCCGCATGGATCGAAAAAATCCCAGCAGATGTTTTGATGAGTACTGAATTCCATGAAGAGATGGCGCAGAAAATCGATGAAGTAATTGCAAAAATTTTAAATGAAGAACCAACAGCTAAACAATTTGAAACAATCGAGGCCTTACAAAAAGAGTTAGGTACAAATTATAGTTATGACTGTAAAGCAGAAGCAGCATACATTGAACAATTGTTAAAAGAAAAACAAAAATAGTTTGTACAAAAATCGGATAGTTCCCTCCTTTCCCGGGCAATCTATGTAGGATCACAAATACACACATTGTATTTGTTGACATAGAACCGAGAAAGGAGGTTTTTTCTATGTGGAGAATGTCATTTTTGGCAATTATTCTTGCTGCTTTATTCCTTGGAGGTTGTAACTGGGGTAACAAAGCTGTTGAAACAAGACCAGTGGAGAACGTTAAACACGACGTTAACCGAGGTGTTGAGAAAGTAGAAGATGTTGTAGAGCCGACTAGAAGAAATGACGTTTACAATCGTGACGTAAATGGTGTTAACCGTAACACTGTTCTTCCTGAAGCTGCAGCACCAGGTACAACTACACCAGGTACAACAACTACACCAAGAACTACAACACCAGGTACAACGACAGTACCAGGAACTACGACGCCAGGAACAAATGCTGATTTAAATGGTACAAATGGCTATAACAACGTACCAAATGCAAACGGCGTTGTTAAAGAAAAGGTCGTCGAAGAGAAAGTAACGCGATAATATAAAAAAGAGTGTTTCCAATATGGAAGCACTCTTTTTTCAATTCGTGAGGGGGAAATGCACGAGCTGGAAGAGAAGTGAATACTCGCGGGAGAGGAAGGAATACTCGCGGGAGAGGAGTGAATACTCGCGGGAGGGGAAGGAATACTCGCGGGAGAGGAAGGAATACTCGCGGAAGAGGAGTGAATACTCGCGGAAGAGGAGTGAATACTCGCGGAAGAGGAAGGAATACTCGCGGAAGAGGAAGGAATACTCGCGGAAGAGGAAGGAATACTCGAGAGAGAGAAAGGAATACTCGCGGAAGAGGAAGGAATACTCGCGGAAGAGGAAGGAATACTCGCGGAAGAGGAAGGAATACTCGCGGAAGAGGAAGGAATACTCGCGGAAGAGGAAGGAATACTCGCGGAAGAGAAAGGAATACCCGGGGATAGAAGGAATACTCGCGGAAGATAAGTGAATACTCGCGGAAGAGGAGTGAATACTCGCGGAAGAGAAGTGAATACTCGCGGAAGAGAAGGAAATACTCGCGGAAGAGAAGTGAATACTCGCGAAGAGAAAGGAATACCCGCGGCGATAAGTGAATACTCGCGGAAGAGAAGCAAATACTCGCTGGAGAGAAGGAATACTCGCCATTTCGGACAAAGCACGCCTTGGCGAAATCGTGATGAATCAATAGCAACCGGAATTTTCGATGGCTGTTGTCTACTAAGAAGTAGTTGAGCAATTTGAGTTAGCTGTTCATCGCTTAAAATGGTTTGTGTATATTTTTTAAAAAGGGAATGAAGATGTTTTTGAAGTCCTGAAACATGGAAAATTGGAATTGTATTTGGATGACTTGCAATGATAGCAGAGGGGTTAGCGATGATAACCGCACCCTCAATGGGGAGAGAATAGTTTTGGTAAATAACTTTAAGAAATTGCATATGCCGTTGGGTCTGTGTAATTGCATTGGGAAATCCTTCGACAGTTCCATCTGGTTTCGTTCGAATACATTGATGAGTAATATCGTCAAAATCAAGACGTCCGTTAATATTTTTTATTTCAACAACTAGCATAAAATTACTGCAAATGAAAAGCGTATCGAGTTGATGTGAATGCTGAGCTGAATTCATCAGAATTAAATTATGTAACACTAAAAAAGTATAGGGACATACTAATTCAAGCCATTCACGGTCAACTCTCCTTTCACCAGCAAAGCCAGCATCAAATCTTCGGAATTGCTCATTATAATAGCTAAAATCAGGATCCTCTTCGAACAAACGCCTTTTTAAAGCCTCAAGCCACAATAATTTTACAGGCTTTTCCCTAATAGCAATATTCAAGTGTAGTTACCTCCTATAATTTTCACATCGTATTTTACCTTAAAATCTCTATCTGTCCAATAAAAAAATAACGATGCAAATTTTTGCATCGTTAAATCGAGTTCAATCATTTTTGAGTTTTGGTCGTTCTTTCATACCGTGTGAGAAGCGGTCCAATAGCTTATCTAACGTAACTCCCTCAGCTAGTAATTCGGCTAGTAATTGCTCGGCATATTTCGAGCGTTTTGTCTTTAGCATCCCTTTTAAAAGAACAGAGATGTGCTCGCCAATCTCTTGAACTGTATGTACGACAACCTGAAAAGGAGCGGGCTCATTATCTGGAAATGAAATAACTGCACGTACATTAAAGACAGTAGCATTCGCTAAAAGTTCATCAAAAGTTGAACGATATTGCCGGTCCATAAACAGTTCGAGAATCCAAGATTGATGGCTGTTTTCCTGGTTAATGATAATACCATCGACTAAAGGGAAAGGTTGCATGCCGTCTTTTGTGACAAGGTCAAAGGAAAGCATCTTAAATGTTTTCATTATGTAGTATCCTCCTAAGTCGGTCATCCTTTTTAGTATAACATATTCAATTAGCCCTGTTTAACTTCATTCAGCAAGTGTTTTAGTAGCGAAAGCAAAGCGCCAGGTACAGAAGTTTCTCACCGCTATAAGTGGTGAGATAAATGCCGTTTTAAGTCATTTTTCAACAGGTGTCCAAGCATTCGCTGAAATAGAGAAACTCAGTCTAAGAACGCCACGTCCTGTGGCTACGACCGAGTGACCAACATCTTGTTGTTGCTGTCGCTTCGCATCGCTTTCGCTTTCGCTTTGCTTTCGCTTCGCTTTCGCTTCGCTTTCGCTTTCGCTTCGCTTTCGCTTCGCTTTCGCTTCGCTTCGCTTTCGCTTCGCTTTCGCTTCGCTTTCGCTTCGCTTTCGCTTCGCTTTCGCTTCGCTTTCGCTTCGCTTTCGCTTCGCTTTCGCTTCGCTTTCGCTTCGCTTTCGCTTCGCTTACGCACAGACAAAACATGTTGCTATCGCTTCGCTTCGCACAGACAAAACATGTCGCTGTCGCTGCGATAAATCTGCAAAAACAGCGAAATTGTATATTTCAACAATTAGCATTTGCTATTACAGCGAAAAGCATTCGGCCCAAAAAAATTTAAAATAAATGAAAAGTAAAAGCCTCAATATACCAAATTTATGATTGAAAACTAAGGGAAATGATAGAAATCGACTTTTGCCAACGGTGGATTAATTTTTGTAAGATGAGAGCAATCAAACGCAAAGGAGGTGAATCAATGAACCAAGTCGGACTGGTCGGAAGGTTAACAAAGGATCCAGTGTTACGACACTTATCTGGAAATCGTGTGCAAGCACATTTTACTCTAGCCATTAATCGCAATTACAAAAACAGTCGTGGGGAAGTGGAGGCTGACTTTATTCTCTGTACAGTATGGGGAAGGCTTGCAGAGCATATCGTCAAATATTGCGGAAAAGGCTCATTAATTGGGGTGAACGGTCGTATTCAATCAAGATCGTTTTTAAATGAAGAAAGCACAAAGGTTTTTATAACAGAAATAGTCGTAGAAGATGTCCGATTTTATCGGCTTAAGCCAAGGGATAGCGATGGGGCAATTGTGCCTCCAAAGCCACCAGATGAGCAGGAAGGCTTAAAGGATTTTGTGCTACCTAAGGCAGAAGTACAATTGCCGGTAATATAGCAGCTCTTATTGTTACATACGGGGCAAGGGACAAGTTGTCTGATCCGCCATTTTCCTTCTATTACTTGCGCCGTAATCAATTTAGAAAGGAATGATGTCTACATTTCATAACGAAGTTCATTGCTGAAGACCGCACAGCAATGAGCATTTATAACACAACTAAATATAAATATGAAGTAAGTAGGGGAAGAAGTAACAGTAATATCCACTGAAATAAAAGAGCGCCAAGAACATTGTGCTCTTGGCGCATTTACTCATTTTTAAAAATCGAGCGTCATTAAATCACGAAGTTCGTCATCTTCTAACTCAGTTAACCACTGGCTTGATTGAATTAGTTCTTCTGATAATGCAGATTTTTGGGCTAGCATTTTATCGATTTTCTCTTCGATAGTACCAATTGTAACAAACTTATGCACTTGCACAAATTGTGTTTGGCCAATTCGATATGCACGGTCAGTCGCTTGATTTTCAACGGCAGGATTCCACCAGCGATCTGCGTGTAATACATGATTTGCCGCTGTTAAATTGAGCCCTGTTCCACCCGCTTTTAAGGAAAGGATAAATATTGGGAAATCTCCTGCCTGAAAAGTCTCTACTAAGCGGTCACGCTGCTGCTTAGGCATTGCACCTGTTAAGAACGGTGCATCAATATTATATAGTTCACTAAAACAATGCTGTAGTAATTGCCCCATTCCAATATATTGTGTGAAAATGAGGCACTGCTCGCCGTTGTCCACGATTTCTGTAGCCATTTGCACAAGACGTTCTAATTTCGTAGAACGAGTGAGCATTGATTCGGCATCCTCGAAAGGTTCTTTTAAATATAAGGCAGGATGATTACATAATTGCTTTAACTTACTGAGCATCTTTAAGACGCGTCCCTTTTTCTGAAAGCCTGTTAATTGGTCCAGCTGATCGAGTGTCTCTAATATATATCCTTCGTATAGAGATGCTTGCTCAGTTGTTAATGGACAGTACTCATGAGACTCTTGTTTATCTGGTAAGTTAAGCTGTAAGTGTGGATCACGCTTTGTACGACGAAGCAAAAATGGTTGAATTTTTGCACGTAGCTTCTGTTTATGTGACTCAGACTCATCTCGTTCTATCGGTAAAATAAATTCTTCATTAAAGCGACCGAAGCTACCTAAATAGCCTTTATGGATAAAGTCAAAAATTGCCCATAGCTCTGATAAACGGTTTTCCACTGGTGTACCCGTTAAAGCAATATGATGCGTACCTTGTAATTTACGAATAGCCCTAGATTGTAGCGTTTGCATATTTTTAATATTTTGAGCTTCATCTAGTACAACTGTTGCCCATTCTACTTCCTGTAAAAACTCAGCATCCTGTGATACCGTGCCATAGGTAGATAAAATCACATGTGGTTTTTCTCTTCCTACAAGCTGTTTAAAAGCATCTTCTTTTGCTCGATTTGCCTGATAATGCGTATGCACACTCAAGGAAGGAGCAAAACGAGCGATTTCCTTTTGCCAGTTGCCTAGTACTGACGTAGGGCAAATAATGATGGATGGCTTTGTATCCCCAGTTGTTTCATAAAGATGAAGCAAATAAGAAATAAGCTGAACTGTTTTACCAAGACCCATATCATCGGCAAGACACGCACCAAAACTTTGTTCACGCATGAAGACAAGCCATTCAAAGCCCTCGTGCTGATAAGGACGTAATTCTGCCTGCAAAGATGTAGGAACCGGTACAGTAGGAAGTCCTTTTTTCTCAGAAAGCTGTTCCATATAGGATTTAAGCGATTTTTGCAGTTCAAATGCAAAAATCGGGTCATCGCGCATTGCATCATCAGCATCTTCTTCTTCGAGAGGTAAGGATAAATCCTCTGGTAGCTCACGGAATAGCAATTCACGAACGGTCCAGCTTTCATCTTCGGCTTGCTGCATTAATGCACGCATTTCTTGCATCCAGTTTGCATCGACTCTAAACCATTCTGTACCAATACGAATGAATTCACGTTTCTCCTCTACAAGCTTTTTAAATTGCTCAGGTGAAATGGACTGTCCATTCATAGAAAACTGCCATTTGAACGTTAAAATATCATCTAGTCCAGCAACTTTCTTTGTCGCTACATTGCCAGTACTTACACGAACACGCATTTTTGATTGTTTTAAATCTTTAAGCCAAGCAGGTAATACAACGTCAAAGCCGAGTGCTTGTAATCTTGCTAAATCCTCACGTAAAAATGTTCGAATTTGTAAATCGTCAAGCATAATACGGATGAAAATATCGTTACGTACATCTTCAATAGAAAGAAGATCTACAATTTGTCCTTGTTGTTGTTCAATAGCTTCAGCATACATTTGCCATTTTACCGGTAGAGCGTCAGCGATTGGAAGTGACTGCTTTCGCATAGCAGGTGTCCAGTAGTTTTTGGCTGTAGCCGTGCTAAGTACTGTTTCTAAAAGCCAAACATCTGAATCTTCCTCAGGCTCACCTAAGCGTAGGGAGACAGTAACAGCACCTGCCTGTCGTTCTTGCTCCAATGGCCAACCACCACGCAAGAAAAATGGCATTAGCTTTGGTAAATCAGACAGTACAAGACCTGCTTGAGCTAGTTTTTGCTGCACTGCCGTTTCTAATAAAGCTGTATCTTCACCTTCTATAGGGAATGTTAGTGCTGAAAAATCATCTGCAATTACTGCGTGTGACCAGAGCGAGGGCTCCTGCCAATACGTTTGTAGAGCAGACGCTTTTTCTAGCCACACCTGACTTTCTGCGTTCGCACCTTGCCATGCAATAAAAGGATGGAGATAGCGCTGTGAAAAAATATCAAGGAGCTCAGAGGTTGAAACGTCAATCGTACGTTCTGAACGATTGGTTAATAAACCATAGACATTCGCTTCATAGTTAAAAAATAATGAAGAAATGAGTGAGTCTGCTTCCATTGCTGCACCATCAGCAGTAATTCCCTGTAACGTAAAATATCCTTCCTGTGCTGCCTGAATACGAAGCTGTAGTTTTTTTGAAAACGGGGAAGGAGCATTTATAGTCATCATACTAAGTTTCCTTTCTCAATTTCTTCCTGTAATGCACGAAGTCGTTTATACTCTGCACGAATTGTTTGCATATATGTTTCAAAATAAGCAGTTTTACCAGCACGCTTTGCTGCACTGCGCATACTTTTCCAAATTCGTACAGCCTGCTTATAGTTCATACGTGATTTTTGTGTAATTTCAGTCATGGCATATAGATGATATAAGGGCAATACTGTTGCAGGTGCAACCTGAAGCACATCTTTCAATCCACACATTTCTAAATAAGAAAGGGAGGAGAGATTTAACTGATGGAGGGCTGCCCATTCACGATAACGTCCTTTTTTAATAAGAAAGAACGAAAACGGTTGAAGCCCATAAACACCAAATGCACTATATAATGTAGCTTCCTGTTCTTCCGTAAGCGGTATGTCTTCGTATAATAGCTGAAATTGTCTTACATATTGAGCACGTTTTACAACTGGCACTGTTTGCTGCAAAAAGACTTCGGTAAATGGTAGCATCGCACGTAAAATAATTGATTGTGCCTGTGATTCACCAGCACGTTTTGCAAAAGTAGCCAGCTCAAATAGGTCCTGCATATGTTGTTCATCAATATGTGCAATGCTTTCCTGTATTAAACTTTCTTTTTGTAGTAGCACATAAAATAGCAATTTTAATGACTCCAAGGAAATTTCAGGTGAAGGATTCTCAAGGTTATTTATAAGTGCTAATTCCTGGACACGACGCGGCTTTTCATAAAAAAGTACTGCCCAAAGTAACATATATATTTGTAGTCGATCAGCAAATAATCCTTGTCGTTCCAATAAAAGCTCCCGAACTAATTCCTGAATCGCATCATAAAATGGATCAGTGGCAAAAAGTCGTGATCGACCCGTTAGCTCTGTCAGTATACTTTCGAATGATTGAACACTTTGATCAATAAAATATTTCATATAAGGAGAATCCAACGAATGTCCTTTTGTCTCATTTAAATGACGCCATATTGTATTAAAGATCGATAGCTCTATAAAAAGCTTATAAAGTGGCTGCCACTCACGCTCGAATGGCATATGCCGTTGAAGTCGCTCCATTGCATCTGTCCGTATAGCAGAGAGGCCATACCCTTCTAGAATACGCCCAGGTGGTAATAAACGTTTCATTACTTCATTGACCATCAATTGCCAGCTTTCTGGACTTCGTTCATCTGCTAATGATTTTAATTGCACTGATTTTTGAGCGCGCCAAGCACTTGACCAATTTTGCACCGAATCAAAATACTGATAAAGAGCAAGCAATGTGCCAACCTGATGTCTACACCATTTCAGCTGTGGACAGTTACAGCGTAGCTCCTCTTTGGCAAAATCAATTTCTACAGTAGCAGGTCTGACATCCTGTACGCTTGCATATAATGTAGAACTTGCTCCATTAAAACGTTCAAAGACAACGGATTTATTCCGTACCGAAAAAACGGCACGACGCACTAGCTCTTCGTCTTCAGAAGAGGAAGGATGTAACGCCTGTTCAGCTTCCTGTAATTTGGCAAGGATAAATTCTTGATGTTCCTTAGCTAATTGGGCAATAGACAATGCCATAACCTCACTCCTTTCAAAATATATAGCTAGTGGGCATGTGTAAGTATGAATGAAAAAAGACTGTCCTTCCATTATACGATTAAAATGCGTACATGATAAGCTGAATGATTTGAAATAAAAAAATCAAGGAGAAGATAGTTAACAAGATAATTAATTTGTGTTAAAATCTGAATAATCAGATAAATAGGGAGGGATAAGGATGATGCAAGTTCAATATATGAAGCCATTTTACACAAAAATCACGGGAGACAAACTACGTCTCGTGTTTGCTTATCAATATTTCTCTATTTTAAAAGAGAATGAGATTTTCCATTTCATTCCTATCGAAGGTAAAGAGATGATTATTAACTTGAATACACAGCAAATTGAAAATATATCTGAGGTATTTGTTTTCCAGAAAGGGAATCGTTTTATTCGACTGCCATTATATCAATTATTATTAATTACAAACGTTCATGAACATCTAGCACCGATTCTTGAAAGCGCTACTCCAAAGCCTCAGTTACCACTTGTATCTTCAGTGACTGTTGGCGAAGTAGATCAGCTCATTACAGAATTGGAGCAAAAAAACATTGATTATTTAATCGACCAGGCATTACTAGATCATAATAAAGATCTCTTTTTTGAACTACTACAACAAAAGAACCATCAACTCGGAGGTTTCGAAAATTGAATACAAGGTATTGCAATTAAGCACCTACTTTTCATATGTGAAAAGCGGGTGCTTTTATATATTGCTCGTTCTAAAGTCTAGGTTATGAAAATAAATTAATGATTATTGCTGTATAGAACCTACTAAATTAGAATACATTACCAAAAACAGTTTAAATAAATTTAACATAGACCGATATACATAACAATAGGGGGGTGGTGAAATGATGCTTGGAAATTGGTCAGCAACGGGGATGTCCATTTTAAATAATATGAATAAACATTACGGTGCAATGAGCAAGGCAATGCTTCGAATTTCTTCAGGCTACCGCATTAATAGTGCAGCGGATGATCCAGCGGGACTTGCGATTTCCGAGAAAATGCGTGCGCAAATTCGCGGTTTGAACATGGGTGCGAAGAATATCCAGGACGGTATTTCACTTGTTCAAACAGCTGAGGGAGCACTAAATGAAGTACATGATATGATTCAGCGCATGCGTGAGCTCGCAGTCCAGGCGAGCAATGATACTTTAACAGATAGTGATCGGGAGAAACTCGATTTGGAATATCAGGAATTAAAAAAAGAAATTCAACGCATCTCGAAGGATACTGAGTTTAATACAAAAACATTGCTAAATGGGGATTATGCTACAAATGGTATTAAAATTCAGGCAGGTGCCAATGCAGGTCAAAGCATCGAGCTGTTTATTGGCGATATGGGTGCTGGAGCACTTGGCCTGGACGATAAGACATCCATCGCAACTCGCGAAGATGCCAACAAAGCGATTTCCACAATGGACGATGCTTTAAAGCGTGTATCAACTGAGCGCTCAAGACTAGGTGCCTACCAAAATCGCCTAGAGCATGCTTATAACGCGAACGTAAACACGGCAGAAAACTTACAAGATGCTGAATCTCGCATTCGTGATGCCGATATCGCCAAAGAAATGATGAATATGGTGAAGGCCCAAATTCTAATGCAAGCAAGTCAATATGTTCTTGCCATGCATATGCAGCAGGCACAATCCATTTTAAATTTATTAGACCCACAAAAAAAATGATGAATTTCAATTTTTATTGAAATTCATCATTTTTATTTAAACTTCTTTCAGCTGGCGTTCAAACACCAACTGAAAGAAGTTAAAGCCTCCGGACGCAATTATGCCGAGGCATAATTGATTAACTATTTCTTTGTGAAAGTCTCTAATGCTAATTTTGCTGTCGTCTCTGCTGCATCTTGAAACGCTTGGACTTTGTGACGCATATTTTCTTGGACGGTCGTTAATTGTTCAATGACTTTTATAGATTGTTCAAACAATAAAGTCCCGTTCCAATCATCCACTTCAACATGTCCAATTATTGGTTGATCTACAATTTCAGCAAATGCATCGATTTTCGGATCATAAGAAATCGCAATAAATGGGGTAGAGTAGATGGCTGAGAAAATTAATGAATGTAATCTCATACCAATTAGCAATTTAGACTGACCAATCACCGCAATTTTTTCTTCGATCGATAAATCAGCAGGGGCGATCATACTCTTTTCCTGCATAAGTGCTGCTACTTCTTGTGAAGACTTTGCATCATGCTCACCATGCATCGGCAAGAAGACAATCTGTTCACCATGACGTACTAATCGATCGAGACTGTCCGCTATTTTTTGCTTGTAATCTACTGTTGATGGCCAGTCACGAACACTTATAGCAATATAAGACTTTGCTGATAAAGACTCATCTGCTAGCCAGTTAGTATGGAAGGTGCTACCGTTAAGGCCGATAACTGGATCCGGCACTATTAAAGCTTCGTTTTTGACACCAATCTCTGTTAAAAGAGACTGTGAGGCTTTATCTCTTACCGTTATTTTTTCTACCTTATTAAAAGCTTTGCGGACAATCCATTTACTTAAAGGATGATTGATTGGACCCATACCTTGGGCGTAAACAAATACAGGTTTTTTTAACCATTTTGCTATTTGAATAACGCCCGCATAGTAAGGAATCGTCTTCATTCCTGTTTGGTCTTGCATGAGGCTACCGCCACCACTAATGAGTCCATCTGCTGTTTTTAGTACTTGTCTGATTTCGTTCATTTTCCAACGATTCACGGCCTTAACACCGTATGTTTTTTCAGTGGCCGCTGGATTATTCGATAATACGGTAATGTCTATATCGCTTTGACATTTTCTTAAAGCTTGGATAATGGAAAGCAGAATCGCATCATCGCCAACATTATCGAATCCGTAGTAGCCAGACAATACAACATGCATTACGACCACCTCGCGATTGCTTTAGAAATAAAACGGTAACCTATCTTGAAAATTAAGATAAACACTAGTCCTACGACAAAACCAAGTGAAACGCTATAAAGTGTACGTAATGCCGACACAGCAACAGGGATGTGTAAATGTGTAAAGGTATTAACGATAGACAAGAATCCAATAACGCCTGGTACTAGAAGGATACTGCCCCATTTACGATTAATGCCCATTACATATAACCCTAAAACAAAGAATGGGAAACCAATTAAAAATTCCTTAGTTCTTGGTCGAACATATAGTATATTCTCAAGCCATTGTCTAAATGCCAATTCTGCATTACTAACAGAACCAGAATTACCAGTTCGACTGATATAGAATAATCCTATTCCTGCAACGACAATTAGCAGTAAAACATGCCAATATTTTAAATCTCTATTTAATAATGTAACGGTATTTGAAAGTGTTTTCTTTAGATCTTTATCAACTAGACGGTTGAGTTCTAGCATCACAAATAATAATACGCCTGCGATTGGAACAACATAAACAAGCTTAACGCCTTTAAATGCTTCAAAGCCTGTCATAAATGCATTGCCGTTTAATAACCCAATGACAATAACGATACCAATGACGCTAATACCTACTGCTTTCAGATATTGTAGTAATATCGAAGCGATATGAGTAGAGCCCTTAGCTGCTTTAATAACTGCATACGTTGGGGCCATAACTGCAATAATTAACGCGAATGCTTGTAAGAAAATAGTACTTTTCAGAAGGAAGTATGCAATGGCTAGAGCACTCATAAATACAACTGCTGTTATACGAAGAGGCATCCATTTCACTAGTTCTGAGATAAGGTAAGTAAATACGATACCTGCTAATAAGACAAGTGCCGTTACCCATGTTGGTACTGCAACAACATCAAACAGTTCTGGAGTGCCAGACTTGAAATGATTTGGCATCTGTTTTTGAACATCCGTTAAATAATTAACTGTTTCCTTCAAATTTTTCTCAGCATTACCTTTTGTTTTAATATGATAGAAGATAGATCGAATATTTCGCTCTTTCACTGCGCGTGTTGTACGATCAATGCTTGCATTAAGGGTTAACTTTGTCTCTCTGTTTACGTTGATGCTGTGCAAGCGAATCATATTATAATCTGTATTTTTGGCAATCTTGTCTTCACCCTTAAGGGGATTACTTTCAATTGTGTAGAAATAATAGCCTGCATTACTTAGCTTTTCAATCATTGCATTACCTGAATTCTGTCCAAATCCGATTACCTCAGTCCCAGAACCAAGTAAACGGCCTGCAGAGGTATCTTTTAATTCAAGCAATTGTTTAACGATATTTTCGTTGGCCACTTTATTGTCTGCGTTTTCTACTTTAAAGATGAGGGACAGATCGTGCTTGTTGATCATATCCATTGCAAGTTTATCGTAGCCAATTGGTGTTTTTAAATCATAACGATGGTTTGAATTCGGAAGAAAATAGAAAGACTCATCTCCTATTTGTACTTCTTCTGGCTGAATGCTGTCCTTAATGAGCTGTTGATAGCTTGCATTTTCAGGAATACTAATATAGTATCCACTCTTATTGACATCAACAGCACCTTTATAAGGTGTGAAACGTAGTTGTGCCGCTAATTCATTTTGATCGTAAATGGAAATCAGGCTTTGATGTTCCATTTCCTTCAATGTTAAAGGCTCAAGGCTAACTGTTGTAAGCCCCGCATCTTTTAAAGTGGAAAGGATTTTATCCATTGTTAAATCGCTTTCCTTATTTACTATTTGAATTTCATCATATGGAATAACCATTTCATAGGAATCATTCGATTTCTCAGCACTCCATCTCATCATGATTCCAGGTGAAGATATGATGAGCAAGAGGACCACGATTCCCCAAAGCCATTTCTGTTTCGACATAAATTTTCTACCTCTCTTATTTATGAAAACCTTTTTCCGATAATCGGGATTTTCTTTAAATCTTGTTTATTAATGGCTTTCATTAGCCATAATAATAGGAAATAAATAACACATCCAATTACAATTGCGACAGCTAGATAACCTGTTGCCCACATTCTTGACCACTTCTCAATATCAAACCATAGTGTAGGTAATCCGACTGTAGCTCCCATTAGAAGAGAAGATAGGATGATTTTGATGGTATCTTTCCCAAATACAGTGAAGCGAATTGCACGATAAATAAAAATAGAATTTACAATAAATAAAACAAAATAAACAAATAATGTTGCATATGCAGCCCCATCTAATCCGAAGGCTTGGATAAAGAAGATGTTTGAAAATATCTTTAGTACAACACCACTAATAATGATGATGGCTCCTGTTTTTGCAGCATTCATCCCTTGTAAAATCCCTGTACCAAGTAGTGTCAAAGATGTAAATACAGAGCTAAGGTTAATAATCGCTAACATTAAGCTTCCCTCTAAGTCTGTGAAAAGAGCAAGGTTTAAAGGTAAGGTTAATGCTAGTAACCCTAAAGCAGCTGGCCAAGAAATAAGATGTGTAATACGGTGTGTTTGCTCAATAATCCCACGCGTTTCATCTAATTTACGTTCTGCTATTTTTGTCGTAATAAGTGGAACGAGCGGTAATATGATAGAGGAAGCAAAAACAGTTGTAATTTGAACAAGCGTTAATCCTCGACCATAAATCCCATAAAGGAAACTAATTTCACTTGAGTCAGCTCCAGCACTTCTTAAGCCATACGTTACTGTAAAGGAGTCAACAAAGTTAAATAGTGCCATTGTGACAGAACCGATGGCAATCGGAATCGATATTTTTAAAATTGTCTTACCCCAGGATGAGAAATCGTTAACTGTATATTTCTCCTTGCTGGTCACTTTTACAGATGAGCGGAAATATTTCAAGCGTAAATAGAAGAGGGATACAACAGCCCCAATTACAGAGCCTGCCATAACACCCCCAGCGACTATATCATTGGAATAATCCATAGCAACTAGGAAATAGGCAACAATTAAAATTAGAGCAACACGCACTAACTGTTCAATTACCTGAGAGATCGCAGTCGGACGCATATCTCCATAGCCTTGGAAAAATCCTCGATAGACAGCCATATAAGGAGCAACGAGCAATGTAAGAGCAACAACAATTAACGCAATTTCTGTCGACGGGCCCCCTAAAGCATTTGCGATTTCAGTTGAAAAGCCATAAATGATTGCAAAACATAAGACGCCAAAGCATAGCGCTAGGATGCTTGCCGTGACATAAATTTTCTTCACTTTATCTGTGTCTTTTTTTGCATTGGCCTCCGCAATAAGCTTCGAAATGGCAATAGGAATTCCAGCAACCGATAAATAGAGTGCCACCATATAGACTGGATACACTAAACTGAATATACCAAGTACCTCATCGCCGGCTATATTTTGTAGTGGTATTCGGAAAAGACTACCAATGACTTTAGAAAGCAACGTGGCAATTGTTAGGACAAGTGTGCTTTTGACAAATGTTGACTGACTCATTTTGGTGCTCCCTGACCTTTAAATTTTAATGCGAAAACTTTTAAAGCAAATCGAGGAAGGACAAGCATTCTTCCAAAACGACTTGGCTGACGAAGTAGTCGGTAGAGCCATTCGAGATTTAATTTTTGCCAGATCATTGGAGCACGTTTGACTGTTCCTGCAATTACATCAAAAGAACCACCAACACCTATAAATACACCTTTGCTAAATTGATCCAGATTTTCAGTAATCCATTTTTCTTGTCTTGGCACACCTAATGCAACAAATACAAGGTCAGGCTTTAATGCAGCGATTTCATTCGCAATATCATTCTTGTTCCAATCAAAAAATCCATCATGATAGCCTACTATGTCAACGTTTGGATATGTTTGATTGATATTTTGTACAGTCTTTTCGAGCGTTTCATTTTGCGCGCCTAACAGAAAGATTTTAAAGCGCTTTGTATTGCCCACTTCCAAAAGTCGTACCATCGTGTCGTAACCAGTGACACGCTCAGGAAGCGGATCACCAAGTATTTGCGCAGCTTTCACAACGCCAATACCATCTGCACAGATATAAGTAGCTTTCTTCAGATAATTCATGACAGTAGGATTTTCATTGGCCTGCATCACGACTTCAGGATTTGCTGTAATGACGAATGTTTTTTCTTCATGTTCAATACGATTGACGAGTATATCAACAAACTCTTGCTGATTACTATGTAAAAAGGGTACGCCCATAATCGTTACATGCTTCATATAGTGTTCAAACCTTTCTTTATTTCCTTTTTCACTTCTTTCAGCGGGTGTTTGGACACCCTCTGAAAGAAGTGAAAGCCTCCGGCGGATGTCACGGAATCGGAAAGGAGTTCTTTGTGCAGGCACAAAGTCGATTCCGGACGCAATTATGCCGATGCATAATTGATCTGCAATCTATAATACCACAAAAGCAATATTGACAGGAAATTTTCGGTGATGGTTTGACATTGCCATCAGGACAATGATATTGGGTGAATTGTGAAGAAGAAGGGGAGTGGAAACGCAAATTGCATTTTCAATTTTACAGTGATCAATTTATTACCGTTACCTACCAAAATACGGTAAAAAGAATAAAGTGATATGAGAACAAAAGCCTGAAAAATTGAGTTTCTTCTATTATATATAGCATATAGGGGAATAAGCGTATCAACATGGGGAAATTTGAGTTTTTCGTGGACATAAAGAAAGAGTGCGAATTAAAATGATTCGCACTCTCCTATTTTAAAAATCTATTTTGAATCAAGGGATTCATTATTTACAATATAATCACCAAAAACCCATCCAGTTTTGCCATTAAAGATAACCTTATACCAGTTACCATTTTTCACAAATTCACCTTTGTCATCTACAACACCGATGATAAAGCTCTTTGGTTTTACAGTACCTAAAATGGATGATGTAGTAGAAGGCTCACTTCTTACGTTAAGCGTGATGTTCATATCGACAATCTGCAATCCATTTTTCAGATTTACATAATCTTTAAATAGCCAACCCTCTTGTCCATTCACCTTAACTTTGTACCAACCGCCATTTTCACCGAGCACAGTGAACGATGTATCCTTTGGTAATTTCGTGATGATGGAAGAAGCATCCGCTGTATTCGGATAAGTTCTCATATTTAGATCGTCAACCGTAGCCTGTCCAGTTGCCCCAGCTAAAGCTGTATCTACCGCATATTGCTTTGCAGGAGTAGGCAATGAAGTAGGGGAAGTCTGTTTTTGATAGACAGGTACGTCAAATACTAAGTTAGTCGTTGTATTAGCACCAGTTAATTCATACATATCATAAATCTTTTGCGCTTGGAGCACTGCCCACATGACATGAGTTGCATACTGATGGACTGTTGGGTTATCAGGATTCCAACGCATTTTATACAATGTGTCCTGCCCTTTACTAATATATTGATCTTTCACAAATTGTGCCCCACCAATAATAGCATCATTGATTGTGAACCATCCATTTGTATACGCACGTTCAGCACCATATTTATTGGCATTTGCATCAATGGCCCCAATGCCATATACATTGTAAGTTTTCTTAATAGCGGTCAGGCTATCTCGATTTTCAGTCGTTACCATTACGGCTTTACCGTCCTTATCGAGACCAACTTCAATACCATTTGCTAATGCTGAAGCTCCATTGCCTGTTTCATGCAATGCATGTGATAACAAATAGATGGCATTCACATTATGATCAACACCTGCCTGAATAAAGGCGTCTGCTGTACCAGTTAAGCTTCCTTTATTATAGAGAGCTTTTTCGTTGATCACTTTTGCATTTAGATTAGTAACAGCCGTCGATAATTTTAAAAATTGATAATAGGACGGACTATCCTGCATAAAACTTTTAGGGTGTACATAGTATGACACTAGTGCCTCGCTAGCTGTGAAAACGCCAGCACCATCTACTTTTGGATTATTCTTTGCCTGTTTATCCACCACTGCCGTGAAGTCCTGTGAGTAGTTGGTAGTGGTATATTGCTTGCCACCAACTTCAGGTGTATCTAAATGTATCAATCTATAGAGGACAGTAGCTGACTCTGCACGTGTTGCTTGGGCAAGTGGCGCAAATGTATTGTTCGGCTTACCAACAATCAGCCCTAACGACACGACTTCTTGTACATCGGCATAGGCCCATTTAGCGATACTAGCATTGTCATTAAACTTAAGAGGGGAAGCGGTCGTCTTAATGTTTTGGTAATCGAGAGCTCTTTTTAGCATGGAAGCCATTTGCTGACGATCAATGTTAGCCTTTGGATTAAACTTTCCTTTATCATCGCCTTTGACTAATTGATAGTAGCTGGCTTGCTTTATGACATCGTAATACCAATCTCCTTCACGTACATCCGAGAAGTTAGGTTTCGTAGATACTTCCGGTAAGTCAAGTGCTCTTACTAGAAATGCGGTGAATTCAGCACGAGTGACAGAATCATTCGGACGATAATTACCTGAATCATCACCTTTCATTAAATCGTGGGTAATAAGATAGTTCATTTCATAGTAGGCCCAGTGCTTAGATATATCTTTTGCTGCTACATTTGTAGGTGCTAAATATAACATTGCAATAAGCATGGCCCCGAAAATAGAGAATTTACTTTTCATTCTTTATGCTCCTTTCAATAGTTGATAAGTTCCTATCAAACTATCAAAAGTTTAGCATAAAAATAGGCAATCTATTGTTACAACATGGGAACAGATTCGTTTTTACAGTAATAATAATGAAGGAAAAAACATTCCTGCTTTGGAAATCACGTTATATATTTCTGTTTCTTTACAATTGTGACTAATCATTTACGGAAGTCTTTAAAATTTGACAATTTCGTATCTATTCCAGAAAATGCTTGGATAATGCTGAGAGTCAGGTATAATAGGAAATGGTTCTATATGTTACCAACCTGAATAAGGTAAAAATATTGGGGTATAGTGGATACCATAATATACCCGGTAAAAAAACCTTCTATATCTAAATTTATGTCATAATGCTTGAATTTAGAGAAAGATAGTGTTATATTATTGTGGAAAGTGAATAAATTGACTAGAATGGTATTCTAATACTCTTTTTCTAGTGAATTTTACTAAAAAATTTGCTTGTAGGTTTTTTTATTATTCAAGGAAGCTATAATACATACATTTAGGTTAAGCAGTACTATAGTTTTCGTTAGGATAATACCAATTTTAAGGAAATGTTAGGGAGGAATACAATAATGGCAAAGCAAAACAAAGGCCGTAAGTTTTTCGCGGCATCAGCAACAGCTGCACTTGTAGCATCAGCAATCGTTCCTGTAGCATCAGCTGCAACATCAACAATCAAGGACTTCGACAAAGTAGCACCTTACGCTAAAGAAGCAGTTCAAGCTCTAGTTGACGCTGGAGTAATCACAGGGGATGAAAAAGGAAACTTCAACCCAACTAACACAATTACTCGTGCAGAAGCAGCTAAAATCTTCGCAGGCGCGTTAGAATTAGAAGCAGAAGGTTCTGTAGATTTCAAAGACGTTAAAAAAGACGCTTGGTACTATGATGCTATCGCAGCAACTGTAGAATACGGAATTTTTGAAGGTGTAAGTGCAACTGAATTCGCACCAAACAAACAATTAACTCGTTCAGAAGCAGCTAAAATTCTTGTAGAAGCTTTCGAATTAGAAGGTGAAGCAGATCTTAAAGATTTCGCTGACGCTTCAACTGTTAAACCATGGGCTAAATCTTACCTAGAAATCGCTGTTTCAAACGGCATTATCAAAGGTACTGAAGTAAATGGTAAAACAAACCTAAACCCAAATGCTTCAATCACTCGTCAAGAATTCGCAGTAGTATTCTCTCGTGCTCTTGAGCTTGCAGATGAAACTGTAAAAGTTGACAAAGTTGAAGTAGTTGACGCTAAAACTTTAAACGTAACTTTATCAGATGGTACTAAAGAAACTGTTACTTTAGAAAAAGCTTTAGAGCCTAACAAAGAAACTGAAGTTACTTTCAAAATCAAAGATGTAGAATACAAAGCAAAAGTTACTTACGTTGTAACTACAGCTACTGCTGTTAAATCTGTATCTGCAACTAACCTTAAAGAAGTAGTAGTTGAATTCGACGGTACTGTTGATAAAGAAACAGCTGAAGAAGCTTCAAACTACACTTTAAAATCAGGTAAAGCAGTTAAATCTGTTAAGTTATCTGATGACAAGAAAACAGCAACTGTTACAGTTGTAGGAACTCTTGCAAATAACAAAGCTGATGCAATTAGCATTTCAAATGTAAAAGCTGGCGATAAAGTAATCAATGTGAAAAACGTTGAATTTACAGCAGTTGATAACAAATTACCAGAAGTTACAGCAGTTAAATCTTTAGGAACAAAATCAGTGAAGCTTGAATTCAGTGAGCCAGTTAAAGGTTTACAACAATCTAACTTTACTTTAGATGGTAAAGCTTTCTTCGGTAAAATTACTATGGGTGCTAACGATCGTTCTGTTATCTTAACTCCATTCAGTTCAACTGCTCTTTCAGTTGGTGATCATAAAATAACTGCTACTGGTGTTAAAGATTATGCTGATTTCGTTTCATTAACTTCAACTCACGACTTCAAAGTTGTAGAAGATAAAGAAGCTCCAACAGTAACTGAAGCAACTGCAACTTTAGAATCTGTTACTTTAACATTCTCTGAAGATGTTGATGCTGAAACAATCAAAGCTTCTAACGTTTATTGGAAGTCTGGAGATTCTAAGAAAGAAGCTCATGAATTTGAAGCAATTGCTGATAACAAATACAAATTCTTCTTTAAAGAAGATAAAACTCTTCCAACAGGTAAAGTAGACATTCATGTAGAAGGCGTTAAAGACTTCTCTGATAACCAAATTGCAAAAGATACAAAAGTTACTGTAACTCCTGAGATTGATCAAACTCGCCCAGAAGTGAAAAAAGTAACTGTAACAGATGCACGCGTTATTAAAGTAACATTCTCTAAAGCAATGAACGAAGATAGTGTTAAAGAAGTGAAAAACTATACTGTATTAAATAAAGACGGTAAAGTTGTTTCAGTTCAAAATGCAAAATTAGACCCGAATGATTCTAAAACTGTAATCATCAACTTATATGCAGATCTTTCTACAGGTGAAAATAAACTTACAATTAAAAACCTTAAAGATGCTACTAAGCTTCAAAACACAATGCTTGATTACAGTGATAAAATTGTAAGAGGCGACAAAGACGCTCCTGAATTTGACTCAACTGTTGTTAATACAAAAGAACGCCGTGTAGTTCTTACATTCAACAAGAAAATGAATGTTGATACTTTAGTTGATTATTCAAATTATCTTGTGAAAGTTGACGGTAAATTACAAACTTTATCATCAGATTTAGCTGATATTTCAGTAATGCAAGATGGTACTACTGTAGTTATTACATTCGCAGAAACACTTGATGGAAAAACTGTTGATTTAGTAAATGCTGGTTCAGGTAAAGCTAATGTATCAGAATTACAAGTACTTGGAGTAAAAGATGTTGCAGGTAACTTATTAAAAGAATTTGCAGATACTACAGTTTCTGGAAAAAATATCATTAAATTAGATAAATCAACTGCTTTATCTTTAGCTGATATCAACAACAAAGATTATCCTGGAATGAAAGCTGAGTTAGTTGATAAAAATACAGTTAAAGTTAAATTAAACGCAGGTGTTAAATCTGCTTCTGCAGGAGCATTCTCTTACGAAATTGCCGGTGTAGAACAAGTTAAGGATGTAGAAATTGACGGTACTTCAACTGTAAAAGTTAAGTTCAAAGATGGTGTTCTTGGAACTTCTGCTGCTGATTTAAATTTAAAAGTTGATTTTGCTAAACTTGTAACACTTGCTGGAAACACTCCAGAAGGTACTGATTACATTACTGTAAATTCTACAAAAACTAACTTATTAGATTCTGTAAAACCAGAAATTACTGATAAAGGTGTTTACGCTGTAGAAGGTAACAAAATTACAATCACATATTCAGAAACACTTCAATTGAATGCAGATCCTAAAACACACCAAGATATGATCGATGGTGATTTCCTAATTACACGTGCAAGTGACAATAAAGAATTAGATCCTATTGGTCAATACGATGTTGCTGTAAACGGAAATAAACTTGAAATTACACTTACAGATGCTCGTAAAGTAGACACATATTATAAAGTATCTGTGAAAGAATCAGCTAAATATGTAGTTGATAAATCAGTTGCTAAAAATACACTTACAAAATCAACTGGTGACTCTGCATTAGCTAAAGCTACTGCTAATGCTAATGTTACTGGTACACAAAAAAACACAGCTCAAGGTGTTGCTCCAACTGAAGCAAAAACAGCTGTAGCAGGTGTTGATACAGTAACATTTACTAATGCATTTCTTGCAGGTGAAAAAGTAACAATTGATGGTATTGATTTACCTCTTGTTACTGGTGGAACTCCTGTTGCCACTGCAACAGAAGTTGCTGCACTAGTTGCTTCTAATGCTACTTTAAATGCAAAGTATACAGTAGCTGATGATTTAGCTGGAAAATTAACTTTCACTGAAAAAGTAGGTAAAGAAGATGCAGCAGTATTAACTGCTACAACTGATTCTGTAGCTGGTAAAACAGTTGCAGCATCAACAACTGTTGGAGCTCCTGCAGTTCAAGCAACTACTGGAACAAAGCAAGTTGAAACATTAACTGTTGGACCTGCAAATTATGCTGGAGATATTAAAGTAACATTTACTGCTAATGGTAAAGATGTTGTTAAAACTGTAAAGGTTGCTGCTGATGATACTGCAGCTGTAGTTGCATCTAAAATCAAAGATGCATTTGCAACTGATCTTGCAGGTTGGGCTGTAACTAATACAGGCGCTGATGTTGTATTTACAGCTGATACAGCTGCAGCTAATACAACTGTTACAGTAACAGTTGGTAACTAATTTTTAGTTATTTGATTTCTCAATTCTATTAAATAGAATATGAATTTAAAAAAGTCCTGTAGAGAGTAATCTTTACAGGACTTTTTTCTTTTACTAGAATAATTAAGTACCATGGATCCCCAATTCCTAGTCTTTGAACATACTATATACTGACTTGTAGATAAATGAATTCAAGCCCCATTTCTATGGCAGAGAGGGGGCTTTTTCTAGTATAAGAAGTTAATGTGGAATAGGATTGAATGGAAATAATAAGCGAAAAAATTTTGAGATTCGACATATGTAGTTCGTCTATTTAAATTAGAGGCTTTAGTTTTCAATGTAGAGTTTATAGAAATGAAAACCCATTTCAATAATTCTCGTCTATTTCATCAACAAATTCAATTACTTGTTAATCTTCAAATTTTTCCACAATCTCATCTTCCACTATTGAAATTGAAGAACACCGCCTCTTAAAGATTAGACCTATTTTTATTTTATCTCATGAGAATGCTTTTAAAATTGTTCCATCAATAGCTCAGTTTTGTAATGCTAAAAAGTCTTAAGTTGCCTTTTCTAATAGAAGTTTTTAAATTTTGTTTTGTATTTTAAGCATAAATATAGATATGCCTATAGATTATATTTCAAGTGAACATTTAAACTTTTCCTTTTATATAACTATCCCATTTTAATTTATAGGTTTAAAAAATATAAATTTGGTAAATAACTATACTAATTTATTAACCTGAAAGGAGTTAAAAGACTAAAAGTGACACAGAAATACTGGGAAAGCACTCGAGAAGATATCCCGATATTAACAAGAAAAGTTATAAATGAATATTTATTGAGTTTAAAGTTGACTAATAAAGCAGAAGTATAAATGCTAATTTAAATATGTACATTCCTGCTTGAATAACGATGTACAAAAATGCTCTTTCATTTCATACTAATACCGAGGTGTTAGTATGCATATTCAACTAGAGATTGAGACTAGAGATTGAGACAGAATTTAAAATTAATAGTCTTTCAGATTTA